>CAMLLF010000251.1 GCA_946480705.1 uncultured Lysobacteraceae bacterium
CCGAAGAATTCTGCCGCCTGCTCGGCATCGATCCGAAGAAGGTGCACGCGATCTTTCCGGAGCACGGCAACATCGGTCCGGCCTCGGTGCCGATCGTGCTGTCCAAGCTCAAGGAAATGGGCCGCCTGCAGAAGGGCAAGCGCGTCGCGCTGCTCGGCATCGGTTCGGGGCTGAACTGCTCGATGGCCGAAGTCGTCTGGTAAACCGCAAGCGGGCCTGCACCGGCAGCGGTGCGGCCCGGCGGTCGTCCGATCGTTTCCGCTGCGGGCTCGGCTATCATCCGGCCGCCGCGGCCCGCGCCGCCTGACGAGTGCCGACTTCGCGCATGCCAGTCCTACCCGACTACCCGTTCCGCGGACTGCGTTTCACTCACGCCAACGGCCTGAGTCAGCACTATCTCGACGAAGGCGCGCGCAGCGCGCGGCCGGTCCTGATGCTGCACGGCAACCCGTCCTGGTCGTACTACTGGCGCCGGCTCGTGCTCGGCCTGCGCGACACGCACCGCTGCATCGTGCCCGATCACATCGGCATGGGCCTGTCGGACAAACCCGACGACAGCCGCTACGTCTACACGCTGCAGTCGCGCGTCGACGATCTCGACGCGCTCGTCGACCACCTGATCCGCAACGAAGGCGCGCCGGAACGCGGCTGGACGCTGGCCGTGCACGACTGGGGCGGCATGATCGGCATGGCCTGGGCCTGCCGCCGGCCCGAACGCGTCGCGCGGCTCATCATCACGAACACGGCCGCCTTTCCGAATCCCAAGGGTCAGCGCCTGCCGGCCGCGCTGCGGCTCGGCCGCGATTCGAAACTCGGCGAATGGCTGATTCTCAGGCACAACGCGTTCGCGCGCGGTGCGGCGCGCTGGGGCGTCACGACGCCGCTGCAGCCCGAGGTGCGCGACGCGTTCCTCGCGCCATACGACACGCCGGCCAACCGATTGTCGACCGTGCGCTTCGTGCAGGACATTCCGCTTGGCCGCGGAGACCGCGCCTGGGATCTGGTCGAGCGCACGGGACGCGACCTCGGCCAGTTCGGCGACCGGCCGATGCTGATCGGCTGGGGCCTGCGCGATTTCGTGTTCGACAAGGCGTTTCTTGCCGAATGGCGCCGGCGTTTTCCGGGCGCCGAAGCGCACGAATACGCGCAGGCCGGACACTACCTGCTCGAGGATGCGCACGATCATCTGATTCCCTCGGTGCGCGCATTCCTGCAGCGCACGGGCTGAACTTCACGGAGGCGACGCGATGAGCGGATTCTCGGACGGCTGGCGCTGGAGCGAACTCGCCGGACTCGCGGCGCTGACGCTGGTCCTGCTCGTGCTCTGGCAGATCCCCGGCGTCGGGCTCGTGGTCTATCCGTTCCGGCTGTTCGGCACCTTCGTGCACGAGATCAGCCACGGACTGGCGGCGCTCGCGACCGGCGGCGACTTCCACCGCTTCACCGTGAGTCCCGATCTTTCGGGCCTCGCCTGGTCGGCCGGCGGCTGGCGCTGGGTCATCTCGAGCGCCGGCTACATCGGCAGTGCAGTGTTCGGCGGCGTGCTGATCCTGCTCGCCGCGCGCGGCGTCGCTTCGCGCGTGCTGCTGATGGCGCTCGGCATCGTGCTCGGCGTGCTGTGCCTGCTGTTCGTGCGCAATCTGTTCGGCATCGCGACCGGGCTCGCGCTCGCCGCGGCGATGTTCCTCGCCGGCCTGCGCCTGCGTCCGCCGTGGAGCGACATCCTGCTGATGGTGCTCGCGCTGCAGCTCGTGCTCGACGGCTTCAACAGCCTGTTCACGCTGCTGCGCCTGTCGGCCGCGAGCAACGTGCAGACCGACGCGCTGAGCATGGCCCAGGCGACCGGCATCCCGGCCGTGATCTGGACCGTGGTCTGGGCCGCCCTCTCGCTCGCGATGCTGCTGTTCACGCTGCGACTCGCGTACCGGCGGCGCATTGCGCCGGCGGCGGCTGTGCCGGGACGGCTGACGTGACGCCGACAAGCCCCTCTCTTCCGACATCGTCGGGGGAGAGGGCCGGGGCGAGGGGGAGAGGTCTGCGCGCGCGCTCGTCTTCGATGATTGCGACGACGGATCAGCGCGCCGGCGACAAGCTCGCAGTGCCGCGTGCCGAGAATGCTCCCCACCTCACGCAACCCTTTTCGCCAAGCGAGCTTGCGGGAAAGGGCTTGCGCTCCCGGCCGACTTCCGCGCATGACTGAAACTGCCAACATCGCCAGCGCGCTCAGCGAAATGGCGAAGCTCCGCCCCGACGCCGTCGCGCTGCGCGTGCCGCAGCGCGCGTCGCGCACGGGCGAACTGCCGCCGTACCTCGACATCGGCTATGCCGAACTCGATGCCGCGAGCGATCACAGTGCGGCGGCATTGGCCGCTGCCGGCATCGCGCGCGGAATGAAGACGGCGCTGATGGTGCGGCCCGGCCGCGAGCTGTTCGTGCTGATGTTCGCGCTGTTCAAGCTCGGCGCGGTGCCGGTGCTCATCGATCCGGGCATCGACAGGCGCGCGCTGCGGCAGTGTCTCGACGAAGCCGCGCCGGAAGCCTTCGTCGGCATTCCGCTCGCCCAGATCGCGCGCATCGTGCTGCGCTGGGCGAGCCGCTCGGTGCGCGTCGTGGTCACGGTCGGCGGGCCGTTCGGCTGGGGCGGCAGGCGCCTGCAGCAGCTGCGCGAGGTCGTGCCGACGCTGCGGCTTCCCGCGGCGCCGACGCGGCCCGACGAACTCGCGGCGATCCTGTTCACCTCGGGCTCGACCGGCGTGCCGAAGGGCGTGGAATACCTGCACCGGCATTTCCTCGCCCAGGTCGAGCTGCTGCGCGAGGCGTTCGCGCTGTCGCCGGGGCATGTGAACATGCCCACGTTTCCACCTTTTGCCTTGTTCGATCCGGCGCTCGGCTCGACCTCGGTCATTCCCGACATGGATCCGACGCGCCCGGCCGGCGCCGATCCGCGCAAGCTCGTCGCCGCGATCGAGCGCTACGGCGTCGACATGCTGTTCGGCTCGCCCGCGCTGCTCGACACGCTGTCGCGCCACTGCGAGCGGCACGGTGTGCGCCTGCCGGGTCTGCGCCGCGTGATTTCCGCCGGTGCGCCGGTAGCGCCGGCGATACTCGCGCGGCTCAGGCCGTGGCTCGATCCGGCGGCCGAGATCTACACGCCCTACGGCGCGACCGAATGCCTGCCGCTGGCCGTCATCGAAAGCGCGGAGCTGCTGCACGACACGCGCACGGCGACCGAGCGCGGCGCCGGCACCTGCGTCGGCCGTCCGCTCGCGGCGAACACGGTGCGCATCATCGCGATCAGCGACGAGGCCATCGCCGACTGGAGCGGCGTGCGCGAACTGCCCGTCGGCGAGGTCGGCGAAATCACCGTCGCCGGGCCGACCACCACCGAGGCCTATCACGCGCGGCCCGCGGCGACGGCGCTGGCCAAGATCCGCGACGGCGCGCGCATCGTGCATCGCATGGGCGATCTCGGCTATTTCGACGCGCAGGGCCGGCTCTGGTTCTGCGGGCGCAAGTCGCAGCGCGTGCGCACCGCGGCGGGCGACCTTTATACCGAACAGGCCGAGCCGATCTTCAACGCGATCGCCGGCGTGCGCCGCAGCGCGCTGGTCGGCGTCGGCGCCGCGGACGCGCAGCAGCCCGTCATCGTGCTCGAACTCGAGGCCGGCGCGACGGACGCGGCCGAACGCATCGAAGCCGAGGCGCTCAACTGCGCGGCCGGCTTCGCCCATACGCGCGGCATCGCGCGCGTGCTGTTCCATCCGCGCTTTCCGGTCGACATCCGCCACAACGCCAAGATCGGCCGCGAAACGCTGGCGCGCTGGGCCGGCACGAAGCTCGGCATGCCGGCGCGCTGAGCGCTTGTCCGCGATCTTCCTTATGGCTCTTGCGTCGTCGGCGCCGCTTGCGCTCTGCTAGCGGCCTCCGTTCCTTCCGCGTCGAATTCCTATGCAACACGCCATCCGTGCCGGCTTCGTCGGCCTCGGCGCCATGGGCTGGTCCATGGCCGCACACTTGCACCAGCGCGGCCTGCTCGCCGCGGTCGCCAATCGCAGTCCCGACAAGGCGCAGCGCTTCGCCGCGGCGCACGAGGGCACGATCGCGGCAACCGCGGATACGATTGCACAATGCTGCAATGTGGTCGTGCTGTGCGTCAGCGCCGACAGCGACGTGATCGACGTCAGCCGGACGGTCGCCGCCGCGGCGGCGCCGGGCACGATCGTCGTCGACCACTCGACCGTATCCTCGACGACCGCGAGCGCCGCCGCCGCCCTGTTGCGTGCCGCGGGCGGCGACTTCGTCGACGCGCCGGTCTCCGGCGGCGTCGAGGGCGCGAAGAACGGCAAGCTGTCGATCATGGCCGGCGGCGAAGCCGCGACGCTCGCCCGCGTGCGCCCGGTGCTCGACGCCTATGCCGCGCGCGTCACGCACATGGGTCCGGTCGGCGCGGGACAGAACACGAAGGCCGTCAATCAGGTGCTGATCGCGGGCATCGCCCAGGCCGTTACCGAAGGGCTCGCGCTCGGCGAAGCGCTGGGCCTCGCGCCCGACGCGCTGCTGCCGACGCTCGCCGCCGGCGCCGCCGGCAACTGGTTCCTGGACAAGCGCGGCGCAACGATGCTCGCGAACCAGTTCAGCGTCGGCTTCAAGCTCGGGCTGCTGCACAAGGATCTGCGCATCGTGCGCGACCTCGCGCTGGCCGCGGGCACCGATCGCAGCGTCATCGAGAAGTCGCTGGCCGACTACGCCGAACTCATGGCGCGCGGCCATGCCGACGACGACATCTCCGCGCTGATCCGCCTGAAGCGACCGCAGGTCTGAAGCGATGTGCGCGCCGTCACGACGGCGCGACGTCGCACTGGTTTCGTCACGTACCTAGGCGTACAAGGGCAGTCTTCCCTGGACGGAGATCCCCTCATGCGTCTCACTAGCGCTGTCGCGGCCGCACTGCTGGCCGCCGTATCGGTTCCCGCGGCGGCGGCACCGCCGGCCGGCATGTTCCTGGCCCGCGTGCCGAACGCGTCGACCACGTTTTCCACGCCGGTTGCGCTGCGCGCGCCGAACGACGGCAGCGGTCGTCTGTTCGTCGTCGAGAAGGGCGGCAACATCCGCGTCATCAAGAACGGTGCGGCGTTGCCGACGCCGTTCCTCACGCTCGGCGTGACCCAGTCCAGCGAAAGCGGCCTGCTCGGCCTCGCCTTCCATCCGAACTTCGGCCTGGCCGGCCAACCTCACAACACCGAGTTCTACATCTTCTACACGCGGCCGAGCGGGGATCCGCGGCTGGGCACGACACCCGATCAGGTCGTTGCGCGCTACACCGTGCCGAGCCTGACCTCCGACGTCGCCAACACGAACGGAACCATCATCCTGCGTCTGCCGGATCTGGCCGGCAACCATAACGGCGGCGACATCCATTTCGGCCGCGACGGCTATCTGTACATTTCCTCGGGCGACAGCGGCGACCAGAACAATCCGCACGGCTTCGCCGAATGCCTCTGGAAAAAGCCGGCCGACAACAACCGCAACTCCTGCGGCACGAATCCGTCGGGCATCCAGTACTTCATGCTCGGCCACATGCTGCGCATCGACGTCGACACGCGCGGCGGCGCGGTCGGAAACGACATGTGCGGCTCCAGCGGCATCTCGCCGGCGGAATATTCGATTCCCGGCGCCAATCCGCACGTCGGCACGAGCAACACCTGCGACGAGATCTGGGCTTCGGGCTTCCGCAATCCGTGGCGCTTCAGCTTCGACCGGCTCGACCATCGCCTGATCATCGGCGACGTCGGCCAGGGCAGCTGGGAGGAAATCACGGTCGCTCCCGACGGCGCCGGCGGTCTCGACCACGGCTGGAGCCGCTGCGAGGGACGCCACTATTTCACGACCCCGGGCAGCGGCACGAACTGTCCGTCGGCGACCTCGACGATCGCGCCGGTCATCGAATACGGCCATTCGAGCGCCTGCGCCGTGACCGGCGGCTTCGTCTACCGCGGTCCCTACGTGCCGATGCGCGGCACGTATTTCTACGGCGATTCCTGCAGCAGCGACCTGTGGTGGTCGGAATCGACCGGCGGCACCTGGGATTCCGGCGGCGTGAACCGCCTGACCGGCCTCGGCACCGGTTCGATTTATGGTTTTGGCGAAGACGTCGACGGCAACATCTACATCACGCGCAGCAACGGCCAGATCCACCGGATCACGACGGATCAGATCTTCGAGGACGATTTCGAGTAAGAAACAGCGATCAGCAGACGAGAAACAGGGGAGCACGAGCTCCCCTGTTTCCTTGCGGTTTCGGAAAAAC
>CAMLLF010000252.1 GCA_946480705.1 uncultured Lysobacteraceae bacterium
GCAACGGCGGCCACGCGCGCTATCTCAAATGTCCGGCGCGCACGCTGGTCGAGCGCTTCCCGCAGACCTGCGAGGCCCAGCCCGAGGTGGCCGCGCGTCACTACACCGAGGCCGGCGACAGCGCCGAGGCCATCATCCGCAAAGCGCTGCGCGCCGCACTGCGCTGAGCGCGGATCCTCCCTCACTTTCCGACGCGCGCCGACATGAGCAGCAACGATCAGGGCAACAAAAACCTCTATGCGCTCGCGCTCGGCGCGATCGGCGTCGTCTACGGCGACATCGGCACGAGCCCGCTGTACACGCTGAAAGAGGCGTTCGGTCCGCACGGCGTCGCGGTCAGCCACGACAACGTGCTCGGCGTGCTGTCGCTGATCTTCTGGTCGCTGATCGTCGTGGTGTCGCTGAAGTACGCGACCTTCATCATGTCGGCCGACAACAAGGGCGAGGGCGGCATCATGGCGCTGACCACGCTCGCCCACCGCGGCGTCCGTTCGAGCGCGCGCGCGCGCTGGGTCATCATGGTGCTCGGCCTGTTCGGCGCGGCGCTGTTCTTCGGCGACAGCGTCATCACGCCTGCGATGTCGGTGCTCAGCGCGGTGGAGGGGCTCAAGGTCGCGACGCCGGCGTTGGGCCGCTACGTGGTGCCGATCGCGGTGCTCGTACTGTTCGCGCTGTTCGCATTGCAGCGCAGCGGCACCGCACGTGTCGCGCGCGTGTTCGCGCCGATCATGGTGATCTGGTTTCTCGCGCTGGCCGTGCTCGGCATCATCAAGATCGCGCAGGCGCCGCAGGTGCTCGAAGCGCTGAATCCGTATTACGCGGTCGAGTTTTTTCTCGAGAACGGCCGCCTCGGCTTCTTCGCGCTGGCGTCGGTCATCCTCGCGCTGACGGGTGCCGAGGCGCTGTACGCGGACATGGGGCATTTCGGCAAGCGTCCGATCCGCCGCGCCTGGTTCGCGTTCGTGCTGCCGGCGCTGATGCTGAACTACCTGGGGCAGGGCGCACTGCTGCTCGAAGATCCGCAGGCCGCGGCGAATCCGTTCTATCTGCTCGCGCCGCCGGTGCTGCTGTATCCGATGATCGCGCTCGCGACGCTGGCCGCGGTGATCGCCTCGCAGGCCGTCATTTCCGGCGCGTTCTCGGTCACGCGCCAGGCGATACAGCTGGGCTACCTGCCGCGCATGGAAGTCGTGCACACCTCGCGCGAAACGATGGGCCAGATCTACCTGCCCTGGCTCAACCGCGCGTTGCTCGTGCTGACCGTGGCCGTCGTCATCGGCTTCCACAGCTCGACCAATCTCGCCGCGGCCTACGGCATCGCGGTCATCGGCACGATGACGATCGACTCGGTGCTCGTCATGATCGTCGCGCGGCGCATCTGGGGCTGGAAGCGCTGGCAGGTCGGCGCGCTCGGCGGACTGTTCCTCGTCGTCGATCTCGCCTTCCTCGGCGCGAATCTGGAGAAAGTCGAACACGGCGGCTGGTTCCCGCTCGTGCTCGGTCTCGTCGTGTTCACCGTGATGACGACCTGGCGCCGCGGCCGCGAGCTCGTGATCCGCGAACTCAAGCAGGCCGGCCTCGCGCTGAAGCCGTTCATCGAATCGATCGCCGAGCATCCGCCGCTGCGCGTGCCCGGGCAGGCCGTTTTCCTGACCGCGCAGCCCGACGCCGTGCCGCACGCGCTGCTGCACAATCTCAAGCACAACAAGGTGCTGCACGAGCAGAACATCGTGCTGACGGTCGAATGGCTGGAAACGCCGACCGCGGAACCCGAAGAACGCATCGAACTCGTCGCGCTCGGGCACGAGTTCCACCAGCTCACGCTGCGATATGGTTTTGCCGAAGATCCCGACGTGCCCGACATGCTGGCCAAGTGCGAGAAGGTCGGTCTCACGTTCGACATGATGGACACGACGTTCTTCCTGAGCCGCGAGAGCATCGTCGCGACGGACAATCGCGGCATGGCGAAATGGCGCGACAAGCTGTTCGCCTTCATGCAGCGCAACGCGCTGCCGGCGACGGCGTTCTTCCAGATTCCGGGCAACCGCCTCATCGAGCTCGGTACACAGGTGGAAATATGAGCGATCGCGTCACCTCGGGCGCGGCCACGCGCGAGGACGAACTGCTCGAAGCCTCGATCCGTCCGCAGCGGCTCGCCGAGTACCTCGGCCAGCAGGCCGCGCGCGAACAGCTCGGCATCTACATCGAGGCGGCCAAGCGTCGCAACGAGGCGCTCGATCACGTGCTGATCTTCGGCCCGCCCGGACTCGGCAAGACGACGCTGTCGCACGTGATCGCCAACGAGCTCGGCGTGAACCTGCGCACGACCTCCGGACCGGTCATCGAACGCGCCGGCGACCTCGCCGCGCTGCTGACCAACCTGCAGCCGCGCGACGTCCTGTTCGTCGACGAGATCCACCGCCTGTCGCCGGTCGTCGAGGAGGTGCTGTATCCGGCGATGGAAGACTTCCAGATCGACATCATGATCGGCGAGGGCCCGGCCGCGCGTTCGATCAAGCTCGACCTGCCGCCGTTCACGCTGATCGGCGCGACGACGCGCGCCGGGCTTCTGACCAGCCCCCTGCGCGACCGCTTCGGCATCGTGCAGCGCCTGGAGTTCTACACAGCCGACGAACTCGCCGCGATCGTGCGGCGCTCGGCGCGCATTCTCGGCATCGCCTGCGATCCGGTCGGCGCGGCGGAAATCGCGCGCCGTTCGCGCGGCACGCCGCGCATCGCAAACCGCCTGCTGCGGCGCGCGCGCGACTATGCCGAGGTCCGCGCCGGCGGCACGATCACGCTCGAGGTGGCGAAGGCGGCCATGGAGATGCTCAAGGTCGATCCGGAAGGCTTCGACGCGCTCGACCGCCGGCTGCTCTCGACCATCATGGAAAGCTTCGACGGCGGGCCGGTCGGCGTCGAGTCGCTGGCGGCGGCATTGTCGGAGGAGCGCGGCACGATCGAGGACGTGCTGGAGCCCTATCTGATCCAGCAGGGCTTCCTCGTGCGCACGGCGCGCGGTCGCATGGTGACCACGCGGGCCTACCATCATCTCGGACTGAAGCCGCCGCGACGTTCCGAGCCGCCGCCGGACCTGTTCGATCCCGGTTGAGGCACTCTCTGAAAATCGCCGGTTCCGGCGCTGTTCGCGTCGCCGAGCCCGGCGCAGGTCCGGACCCGTCGGGTGCAAGCGCGTTCAGCCCTGCGCCGCTATGCTCGCCGCGTCGCTGCGTGCGCCGCAAATGTCCGTCCCCGACAAGGAAGATCCGATGGTCGATGCTCCGTTCCGCTGGTCGATCCGGGTTTACTGGGAAGACACCGATGCGGGCGGCGTCGTCTATCACGCGAGCTATCTGCGTTTCCTCGAGCGCGCGCGCAGCGAATACCTGCGCCATCTCGGTATTGAGCAGGAGCGGCTGCGCAACGACAATAACGTCGTCTTCGTCGTGCGCGACATCGCGATCGGCTTCGTGAAGCCGGCGCGGCTCGACGACGTGCTGGACGTTACCGTGGTATTGACGGAGCGGCGCCCGGCGAGTCTGGTGTTCCAGCAGCAGATCCTGCGCACCGCCGACGGTCGGTTGTTGTCCGAGGCGCGGGTGCGGGCGGCCTGTGTCGACGCCGCCGGTTTCCGTCCACGTCCCATTCCCGACGACCTGTTTGTGGAGATTGCCAAGGCATGAACGCTGGTGACCTGAATCTGTGGCAGCTCGTGCTGCACGCGAGCCTGTTCGTCAAGTTCGTGATGCTCGTGCTGCTGGCGTTCTCGTTCGTGTCGTGGATGATCATCTTCCGCAAGCACACCATGCTGAAGACGGCGCTCGGCAGCGCGAACGAGTTCGAGGAGCGCTTCTGGTCCGGCGCCGATCTCGCCGCGCTGTTCCGCGAAGTCACCGGCCGCGGCGACCAGATCAGCGGCATCGAGAGCATCTTCGAGGCCGGTTTCCGCGAGTTCGCGCGGTTGCGCCAGCGCCGCGGTGTCGATCCGCGCACCCTGCTCGAAGGCGCCCAGCGCGCGATGCGTGTCGCGCAGACGCGCGAGATCGACCGGCTCGAAGGCAACCTCGAATTTCTCGCCAACGTCGGTTCGATCAGCCCCTACGTCGGCCTGCTCGGCACCGTCTACGGCATCATGATTTCGTTCCAGGGCCTGGCCAACGTCAAGGAAGCCACCATCGCGAGCGTCGCCCCGGGCATCTCCGAAGCGCTGGTCGCGACGGCCATGGGCCTGATTGCGGCGATTCCCGCGTCCTGGGCCTACAACCGCTACTCGAACAAGGTCGAGCGCGTCGCGACGCGCTTCGACACGTTCACCGAAGAGTTCTCGTCGATCCTGCAACGTCAGGCGCACGTCGAGGATTGAGCCGCGCGACCCCGCGTTCTCTCCCCGACCGTTGGAGCCGCCGATGCAAACTCATCACCGCCGCAAACGCAAAAAACTCAAGGCCGACATCAACGTCGTGCCGTATATCGACGTCATGCTCGTGCTGCTCATCATCTTCATGGTGACGGCACCGCTGCTCAATCTCGGCGTGGACATCGATCTGCCGGAATCGGAGATCGCGAAGAGCCTCAACGTCGACAAGGATCCTGTCGTCGTGACCGTCGACAAGGCCGGCAAGCTGTTCCTGACGCTGCCCGAAGCCAAGAGCGAGGAAGTCACGGCCGACGTGCTGAAGACGAAGATCGCGGCATTCGTGCGCAACAACCCGAAGCAGCCCGTCTACGTCGCCGGCGACGGCAAGGCCGAATACAGCAAGATCTACGACGCGATGGCGCTGCTGCAGTCCGCCGGCGTGCCCAAGGTCGGCCTCATGGGCCAGCCGCCGCAGGACAAGGCCAACTGATCCGCAGTCATGGCCGGCGACGACAACTCCCTGCGACCCTGGCTCTATTCGATCGCGGTGCACCTGCTGGTGCTCGCGCTCGTCAGCGTGAGCCTCTGGTGGACGCGCAGCACCGTCGCGGTCGCGATTCCGGGGCCGATCATCGAGGCGACGCTCGTCGGTCCGGCGCAGGCGCCGGCCCCGAAGAACGTCAAGAAACCGGTCAAGCCGGTCAAGCAGCCCGAGCCCAAGCCTGAAGAAGTCAAGCCGAAGGCCGACGAGCCCGCGCCCGAGAAGCCCAAGGAAGACAGGAAGGACCAGGAAAAGATCACCGACAAGATCACCCAGCAGAAGGCCGAGGAAGACGCCAGGCTGCAGGAGGAGCTGCGGAAGAAAGAACAGATCGAGCTTGCCGAAAGACAGGCGGCCGAGGCCGAGAAGAAAAAAAAGCTAGAGGAAGAAAAAGCCAAGCAGTTGCGCGACCAGAAGCAGCGCGAACTCGACAAGAAGGCCGAGGCCGAGCGTCTCGCGGCGATGATCGCGGATGAGGCCAAGAGCGGGCAGGAAGGCACCGACACGAGCCTCGAAGCCGAGTACTACGCCGCGATCCAGAGCGCCGTGACGAATGCCTGGTTGCGTCCTGAGTCGACGCCGCCCGGCGTGCGCTGCACGCTCGAAATCACGCAGATCATCGGCGGCGACGTGATCCAGGCTGTCGTGGTCGAACCGTGCAACGCCGACGCGCCGACGCGCACCACGCTCGAGCAGGCGCCGCAGCGCGCATCGCCGCTGCCATACAAGGGGTACGAGTCGGTGTTCAAGCGCAAGATCCGCTTCGAGTTCACCTATGACGGCTAGCGCCGCGTTCGCCGGGCTCCTGCTCGCGACGGCGGCGGGCGGTCAGAGCGCGGCGCCCGCGCCGATCGAGGCCTATATCGAGGCCGTGCACGCGGCGATCATGCGCGCCTGGGTACAACCGCGGTCGGCGGCCGTCGATCTGCATTGCCCGATGGACATCGTGCAGCGCGATGGCGGCCACGTCGTTCAGGCTAGCTTCGGGAGCGATTGCAATGCTGATGCGGCCACGCGCGAGTCGTTAGAACGCGCCGTCGGCAAAGCCTCCCCGTTACCGTATGCCGGTTTTGAAAGAGTCTTTCAGCGCCGCATACATCTCGTTTTCAAACATAGCGGCCACTAGAGCAGGAACGATATGCCAGCCAACTTCGTATTCCGCATCGCCAGCCTGCTGCTCTGCCTGCTCGGCTCGGCAGCGCAGGCGCAGACTTCCGCCCCGACGCCCGGCCAGGGCCTCAGCAGTGACGTGCCGACCATCGTCATCCGTGACGGCACGGCGTCGGCGTGGCCGATCACCGTCGTGCCGTTCGCATTCGAGGCGGCCGGCGCGCCGAGCGAGACCGACGTCGGCGACGTCGTCCGCATGGACCTCGCGCGTTCGGGCAAATTCAAGGCGC
>CAMLLF010000253.1 GCA_946480705.1 uncultured Lysobacteraceae bacterium
GTCCCAGAGGAATTCCCCGTCATCGGC
Organism: uncultured Lysobacteraceae bacterium; assembly: GCA_946480705.1. The sequence goes on from CAMLLF010000253.1 coordinate 28, forward strand.
GTCGAGGCAGGCCAGGCCGTCCATGTGGCTGCCCGCGAGCGGGGCAGCCGCCGAGTCGAGTGCGATGCAGACCAGGCCGCTGCCGGCGGCGAGTGCGTCACTGGAGCGCACACCCTGCGCGCCGACACGTTGCGTCCAGATCCTGCGGCCGTCGGCGGCGAGTTTCGTCACGATCACGCCCGGCGCCCGCGGCTGCGCGACCGTGGCGATGACGCTCGAACCATCCGGGAAAATCTGCTGCCCCAGGAGCTGGCTCGGTGCCGTGTCGCGCTGCTCGTCGAACGGCGCGGTTGCGACGGACGTCCCGTCGACGATCAGCGTGCGGCGTACCGGGGGACCAGGAGACTGCAGCTGCAGACCGTGCACGAGCAGACGGCCGCCCGGTCGCGGCAGAAGCTGCGCAGTGATGTCGATCGGCAGCGGCAGCGACGACGCTTCGCCGTTACGGTCGAGGCGCACGAGCAGCGAGGCGAGCGTACCGCTTTCGCAGACGTACGCAAATCCGTCGTCGACGGTGCGCGCGACTGGTGTCGCGGATCCGCGCGACATGCGGCAATTGATCGGCTTCTCCCACTGCAGCCGGCCATCGGCGCCGATGCGCTGCACGGACTTCGCGTGATTGACAGGAAACGCGAGATCGCTGTCGCCGAGGATGACGTAGACATCACCGCCGTCGGCCGCGACGATGTCGAAGAAGCGGCTGTGCGGCGGTAGCGCGTAGGTCCATTGCAGGTGACCGTCGAAACTCCAGCGCGAGAGATCCATCGCCGCCGTGCCGAGCCCGTCGGGGGCGAGAGCGAGCGCCACGACGCCGTCGCCGGCGATCGTCACGAGCGCGAGCGTTTTCTGATCGGTACGCACCCAATGCCAGAGTTCGCGGCCCTGCGTGTCGAAGCGAGCGAGGCGCGAGGTCGTTTCGCCGCGCAGGCGCGTCGCCGAGATCGCACTGCCGTCGGACAGCACCGCCACCGGCCGCGTCCAGTACGGCTGGCCGACGTTCGCGGGCTGCGCGCCGATGCGGCCGTCCGCATCGAGCGCAAACAGTTTCTCCGCGGCGAGGAACCAGCTTTGGCCGGTACCGTTCGCAAACAGGCCATGACAGGCTTCATCGCCGAGCCGCAATTCGGCGCGCCAGCGCAAGCGGCCGTCTGCGCCGACACGCTCCGCCGCGCAATAGCCGCCGACATGGTTGCGGATTGCGCTCGTGTCGAGCAGCGCGCCGCCGTCGGCGAGTGGAAACAGATCGCGCACCCCGTCCTCGGGCAGCCGCGTACTCGTCGCACTGCGATGCACGGCGCGCAGGCGTTCGCCCTCGGAGCAGCGTACGCCGTCGTCGCCGAGGCTCCAGAGCGTGTCGCCGACGCCGTTGCGATAGTGCAGCGTGAGCACGCGTTCCTGCGTCGGCGTTTCGAGGTAGCGCCAGTCCCCCGCCAGCGCAGTGCCGATGACGCATGACAGCACCGCCGCGACGGCGGCGTGGTGCAGGTGCGCAGGTCTGAGTTGCAACGACGGATTCATGAGTCTGCCGTTATGCGCGTGCGTGCGTCGACGCAATGTGTGGAGTTACCGCGCGCAGCCACCCGCACGTGTGAGCTGCAGCGTCCCGCTGCGCGAGCGGAACGCACCGGCGATTCTCGCATCGTCGAAACGATAATCGAGCTCTGCGCGATCGCAACCACGGATACGCAATATTGCAGTGCCGACCGCATTGGTGTTGTACGTCGAGACGCGGTCGAACGTTCCGCCGAGGGTCTGCACCAGTACGAGTGACGCTACGCCATCACGTGCGGCGGCCAGGTCGCCCTGCAGCGTGAACCAGTGCTGCGTGCCCGCGTCGTTCGTGGCACCGGTCGGATCGAACGTGAACCAGAGCGCGAAGAACACGCCGCCGGGCTGCACGATGAACTGCAGTCCCTGGCCGATCGCGCTTTCGTCGAACCAGACACCGGAAAGCGGGGCGTCGAATCCGCTCGCGGGCGGCATGGCCGGCGGCGGCACGGTGCTGCCGTCGGCGAGCACGCAGGGCCGGCCCGATGGCGTAAGGCGCGACAGTGCGATCGTGCTGCTGCGTCCGCCACTCTGGTTTCCGTCGAAGTCATACTCCAGTGTCCCATTATTGCAATCGGTAAATGTAATTTTCGCGAGGCCGACGCGCCGCGGCGATACGGACGGTCCGGTGGCGAAATTCCCGGCAGTGGTTGCGAGGATCGGCAGCTCCAGCCGTGTCGTGTTCGCGGGTACGCCATCGGTCTGAAGCGTGTACCAGCGCAGCTGCGCCGGATGGTTGCCGCCTTCGGCGGAATACGTGAACCACGCGCCGAACAGCGTGCGCGAGGCGGGTAGCCAGTCGAACGTGAATCCTTCGCCGTGCTGGTAGCTCGCCCACCAGGCGCCGGCGATGCCAGACTGGTCGAGCCGCGTCGGCGCGGGCGGATTCTGCAGAACGTTGCCCAGCGATCGGGCGGTTGCGTTGTGATTTGCCGCGCGATCGATGAGCGTGTAGGCCGCACGCGCTTCACCGTTCGCATCGAGCGCGAACGCCGCGGGCTGGCTGCAGCGCCCGCCACAGTCGAACGACTGCTCGGCGATGCGATTTCCAGTGCTCGCGTCGAGGCGTTCCAGGTGGAGACGCTCGCCGCCGCCGCCGAGTATCGCGACCTCGCGGCCATTCGCGCTCAGCGCGAACGATGTTGCGCGGAACCGCGTGACGCTGGTCGCACGGCTGATCGACGGACGCAACCAGAGCGTGTGCCCGTCGTCGCGGGCGAGCTTCACGGTGTAGCTCGATACATAGTCCAGCCCGGCGGCGAAGAATCCCTGCACGTAGACGGCGTCGTCGGTTGCTACGGTCGTCCGGCTGTTGCCCGACAGTGGCAGCGCAGCGAGCCAGCGCGTCGCGCCGGTCGCGTCAATGGCCCAGCTCGTCTGCTCATTCGACAGACGCGAGAGTCCGCTGACGTACACCTCGCCGTTTGCGGCGGTCACGAACGGCTCCTGGTATCTCGTGATCGGACTGCGTTCGATGCGGAACAGCAGGTGCCCGTCGAGCGCATAGCGTTCGACGCGATCGTCGATGGCGAGCGTGAAGCTGCCGTCTTGCGCGATGCCGATGTTGTGCACGCGACCCGAGCCGCTGAGGATCGGTGTGGTGTCTGCGGCATTGATGCGCATTACCCGGAACGTCGACGCCTCGGCGACGACGCGGACGGCGCGGATGCCCTCGATCGGCCGCATCGCGATCAGCGTCGCATACGCATTCTGGGAAAGGTCCGGCGCGAGCGGAACGCCGTCGGCTTCGCGCAGGCAGAGGCTGTGGCCGACGCAGACGGTGCCGGCCCGGGCTTCGACGTGCGCACTGAATACCGTCGAGCCGACGTGTCGGCTCCAGCGCGTCGCGCCGTCGAGTCCGAGCCGCGTCAGCTGCGTTCCACTTTCGCCTTCGCTCAGGAGGTAGCTGCTGCCGTCGGCGGTGATTGCGGCAGCGAGCAACACGCGCGCTTCAGGTTCGGTCGCCGCACCCAGCAAGATCTCGCGCGTGTCCGCGCCGACCGCGAACAGCCGCGCAGGCTGTAGCTCGGGCTGGCGGCCGAGCGCCAGCCATTCGCCGTCATCGCCGACCTCTACTTGGTACGGATACCGGAACGGCAGCGTCAGCGTCTGCGCCGCGCCGTCGGGGCGGCGGACGACGAGCGTGTCGCCGCAAACGTTCGCCACGCTGCCGTCATCGGTGACCTCCCAGAGCGAGCGCTGGAAAGTGCCCCAGAATTCCGGTGGCGCATTCGCGCAAAGATCCTGCTCCCACGCGAGTGCGCCGTCGACGCCGAAGCGCAGCAGCCGCCGCAGATAGGCGCCACTTAGCGAGGCTTCGCCGGTGATGACGAACAGCGCGCCGTCGGGCGCTCGTTTCGCTGCAACGATCATGTTGCCGGCATTCATGCGCAACGACTGCGTGTGCGCGAGGTTGCCTTGTGCGTCGATGCGCGAAATCCACAAATTCACGTCGACGACACCGAGGGCGTCGGCGCTGCCGTCGGCGCCGTGCGCCAGTATCTGCACGCGGTCTCGAGCGCCAGGAAGGTTGGTGCGCCAGAGCAGGTTCGCGTCCATGCCGCGGCGGCTCACCGCGGCGTCGTTCGTTGTCGAGGAGCGCGTGAGTTCGACGGCGCCGCCGCTCTCGAGTGCGGCGAGATCGACCAGCGTGTCGGGTGAGACGTCCAGGATTTCGTTGGCGCCGGCGCGTCGGCGAGCGAGAAGGACTCCGTCCGCACCGATCTGATGCACTTCGTCGCCGTCACCGAGGCCGCCGATCCAGCTCGTGCCGTCGGCTGTGATGCGCAATTTGCAGTTCCGCAGCGCAGTGTCATGACGCCAGGTCGCGCGCCCGTCGGGAGTGACGCGCTGGAGGTCGCAGCCGGCATAGGCGATCAGCCCGCCGTCGGCGGTCGCAACGCCTTGTTGAAGAACTCCGCGTCGAAGTCCCGCCGCGCTGCGTTACGAAATACAGTTGTGGTGCTGCCGTCGGCGGCGCTGCGGCGGATTACCGCGTTGTCAAAACTCCATATGGCGCCTGCGCTGCCGCGTGCGAAGAAGTGCGCGTGATACGGCAGAGGCTCGCGCGGCTCGAGATGCAGCCACGCGGCGGCGGAAACCGCCGCGGGCGCAAGAGCGAGCACTACAGCGAGCGTCCGCAGGTACGGCCCGAACAGCGTTCGTGTTTGCATCGGGGGAGCCTCGCGTGCGGATGCTGATGGGACGCAGCGTCGCGCGGGCTCCCCCAATGCGGTGTCTGCTAACGCCTGCGGCCGCGTGGCTTGATCATCTCAAGGGACACTACGAGCGGCGCGACGAGCGGCATGACCGCCGCATTCACGTGCGTGCGACCTCGCGCTGCGGACGGGACGGCTCATGATGCGCCGTTTTTGCTACACCACGTTGGGGCGATGTGAGCGGTCACGGTGCGCAGCCCCCGGCCCGTGTCAGGCGTAGCGTGCCGCTGCGGGAGCGGAAAGAACCTGCGCTGCGGCTGGCGTCGAATCGATAGTCGAGTTCGGCGCGGTCGCAGCCGAGTACGCGCAGCGCCGCCGACCCGATCGCAGTGGTGTTGAATGTCGGCGTCTGGTCGAACCTGCCGCCGATCGTCTGGACGAGTACGAGTTCGGCAGTGCCGTCGCGGGCTTGCGCCAGGTTGCCCTGCAGCGTGAACCAGTGCTGCCGGCCGGGATCGTCGGCGCTCTCTGCGGGGTCGAACGTGAACCACGGCGCGAAGAAGATACCGCCGGGCTGCACGGTGAACTGCAATCCCTGGCCGGCCGTCGAGGCGTCGAACCAGGTGCCGGACAGCTTCGCGTCGAACCCCGCAGCGGGCGGTGCGGCACTCGCAGGCGGCGCGGTGCTGCCGTCGGCCAGCTCGCAGGGCTGGGTTGCGGGCGACAGGCGCGACAGCGTGATCGTGCCGCGGCGCGCGTCGTTGAATCCCGCGTCGAAGGCGTAGTCGAGCGTGCCTTTGTTGCAATCGGAAAATGTCAATTTTGCTCTGCCGACCTGGCGCGGCGAAACCGTCGGGCCGGCCGCGAAGTTGCCGCTGGTCGTTTCGAGGATCGGCAGCGTGAGTTCGCGCATGCCGCTGCCGACGCCGTTCGCCTGCACTGTGTACCAGCGGAGCTCTGATGGCTCGTTGCCGCCTGCTGTCGAATACGTGAACCATGCGCCGAACAGTGTGCGCGATGCGGGCAGCCAGTCGAACGCGATGCCTTCGCCGTTGGCGTAGGGCGACCACCAAGCGCCGGCAATGCCGGGCTGGTCGAGCCGTGTCGGGACCGGCAGGGCATCGAATCCGCGTTCGCGATAGACCGCTGCGGTGCTTCCGGTCTCGGCGGTCTGCGCGCGCGCGACCAGGCGCGACACGCCGTCACTTCCATTGACCAGTCGCGCCGGTTCGCATTCGATGGCCGCGCACTGCGCCCATCGTTCGGTACGACGCTCGCCGCTCAGGCCGTCATGAAGTTCGACATGCAGGCGGCGCCGGTCGCCATGCACGCTGACGAGGCGAAGGCCGTCCGCGCTTACGGCCATGACGTGATTCTGCGTGTCGAGGTTGATGGAGTCGGACTGCCACCGCAGACTGCCGCTGCCGCGGTCCAGGCGAGTCAGACGGGTCGCAACGGGCTCCGCGCGAATCGATGTCTGAGGGAATGCGTCGTATCGCCGCTGGGCGACGTAGACAGCCTGATCGCCGATAG
>CAMLLF010000254.1 GCA_946480705.1 uncultured Lysobacteraceae bacterium
TTGGTCGGCGACACCGTGCGCGGCGCGCTGGCCAGCGTCGCGCACATGTAGTCGGTGATCGCGATGTCGCCCTGGGTCGAGCTGAAGATGCAGGGCAGCTGCGCCGGGTCGGCCTGCGCCATCGCGCAGGCTTCGGTCGCGGCCTGCGAGGCATACAGCACGGTGTCCGGCGCGCGCCGGCGTTCCGCCGCGGGCAGCAGGCCGGGCGCGGGACGCGGCGGGTCGGCGCCGTCGAATTCGCGCTCGCCGCGCAGCACGGCCGCGGCGACCGGCCAGCCGGTCAGTCCGGGCCCATAGACGCCGATGCCGGCGACACGTACGACGAGTTCGCTCATGCGCGGCCTCCGCGACCGAACACCAGCACGGCGTTGTTGCCGCCGAAGCCGAACGAGGACGACAGCGCGATCTGCGGCGCACGCTCGACGTTGTCTATCGCGAACTGCGGGCCGCAGGCCGGGTCGGGCGCGGTGCAGTTGAGCGTACCGGGCATGAAGCCGCGGTCGAGGGCGACGAGGCAGGCCACGGCTTCGACGATGCCCGCGGCACCGAGCGTGTGCCCGGTCCAGCCCTTGGTCGAACTGGCGCGCGTGGTCTCGGGAAAGGTCTCGGCGACGACGACGGCTTCGACCGCGTCGTTGGCCGGCGTCGCCGTGCCGTGCATGTTCACGTAGTCGACGGCGGACGCCGCGAGGCCGGCACGCTCCAGCGCGCCGGCGATCGCGAGCCGCGCGCCGAGCCCCTGCGGATGCGGCGAGGACATGTGGTGCGCGTCGCTGGATTCGCCCCAGCCGAGCAGCTGCGGCGCGTCGGCGCGCGCCGCGACGCGTTCGAGCAGCGCGAAACCGGCGGCCTCGCCGATCGAGATGCCGCGGCGCGCGACGTCGAACGGCCGGCACGGCTCGTCGGAGACGAGCTGCAGCGCGTTGAAGCCGTACAGCACGCTGCCGCACAAGGTGTCGACGCCGCCGACGATCGCGGCATCGGCCCAGCCGAGCCGGATCAGGCGTTCGGCCTGGGCGAAGACTTTCGCGCTCGAGGAGCAGGCCGTCGCGACGGTGAAGGCCGGGCCGGTCGCGCCGAGCAGTCCCTGCACGAACGCGACGAGCGAATGTGGGGAATGCAGCAGGAAATCGCGGTAGGACGGAATGAACGAGCCGGTCTCGTCGACCCGGCAATAGGCTTCTTCGGTCGCGCCGATGCTCGCGGTCGAGGTGCCCAGCACGACCGCGACGCGGTCGGCGCCGTAGCGCGCGATCGCCTCGCGCGCGGCGGCGAGGAAGCCGTCCTGCTGCAGCCCGAGCCATGCGAGGCGGTTGTTGCGGCAGTCGATCGTCGCGAATTCGCCGGGGACCGGTTCGTCTTCGAGGCCATCGACGCGGCCGATCCAGCACGGCAGCGGATCGCTGCCGAAATCGTTGCTGCGCAGGCCACCGCGCCGTTGCCGCAGCGACGCGTGGAAGGCGGTCGAGCCGCGGCCTGCGGCCGACGTGGCGGTGTAGGCCGTCACGGCCAGCGGTGAAATCGGTAGTGGCAAGCGCGACGCCCTGAAAGGAAACGGATTCGCCGGCTTGCAAGGCCGGGGCGGCCGACTATACAACGGCGCCTCCGTTCATGAATCCCCGCCGCCGCAAGCCCGATGAGCACTTCGTATTCGCCGTTTCGCGACGGCCCCTGGCGCCACCTGGGCGACCGCGACGTCTGGCATTCGCTGACCGTCAGCGCGCTCGCGGTCGCGCTCACCGGCGGTCTGCTCTGGGTCTGGTTCGTCCTGCGCACGCTCGTGCTCGCGCAACGCGCACCGCTGGCCCCCGCCACGGCGCAGACCTTGCTGCTGTTCGGCAAGCGCCTGGCCGGCGAGGCCATCGACGCCGACTATGCCGCGCGGATCGAGCGCGTCCGCAGCCTGCTCGCGAGGCGCCCGTATGCGCTGCTGCTGCTGGGCGGCCGCACCGGCGCGGGGCTCAGCGAAGCCGCCGCCGCGCTCGCGCGGCTGCGCGAGCAGGGTCTTCCGGCGGATGCGAACGTGCGCTGCGAGGACGCCTCGACCGACACGCTGGAAAATCTGCGCAACGCACGCGACCTGCTCGGCGGCACCGCCGCCACGCCGGTCGCCCTCGTCAGCAATCGGTATCACCTGCCGCGCTGCCTGCTGCTCGCGCGGTCGCTCGGCTTCGACGCACAGATCGTCGCTGCGGAACCGCGGCTGCGCTGGACGCCGGCGCTGCTTGCGCGCATCGCGCTGGAAGCGAGCTACTGCCTCTGGTTCGACATCGGCCGCCGCTGGGCGCGGCTCATCGGCCACAGGCGCATGGTCGACCGCGTGACCTGAGCGCGATTGCCGCCCGCAGTCGCGCCGCCTACCATGCGCGGCGGGCCGTCCGGCCCGACATCGATGGAGCGAACATGCTGCGTAATAGATTTGTACTTATTTTGCTTCTTCCGATCCTGCTGCTGCTCGCCGGCTGGCGCGAAGCGCCGCTCGTGAATCCCGACCCGATCGCGATTCCGCCGAAGACCCCGAGCGCGGAAGTCGCGAAGATCGTCAAGAAGGCGCTGGTCGGGCGGAAATGGGTCGTCTCCGAAGACAAGCCCGGCGCGATCAAGGCCACGCTGCTCGTCCGCGACCACAAGGCCCGCATCGCGATCGACTGGAATGCGAAGGACATCCGTATCAGCTACATCGACTCGGAAAACCTCAATTTCATGGAAAAAGACGGCAAGAAGCTGATCCACCAGAACTACAACAGCTGGATCAACAACCTCGTCGTCGATATCAGCGGCGAGTTGACGCTGCTGGGAACCTGACCGTAGGTTGGGTTGAGCCGCAGGCGAAGCCCGGCATCAAGGTGTCTGACCAGCGAAGAATGCGTGACGGAGCATCCCTCAGCTTCCCGGAGGCGCTGCTTTCGGCAATACCACGACGTCGGGCTTCGCGTCGCTCAACCCACCCCACGATTCTGCGAAAGCTCTCTCTCATGTCCCACCCCCCTGTCTCCCGCATGCAAACCTTCCTGCACGACCTGCAGGACCGCCTCTGCGCGGCGCTCGAAAGCGCCGACGGACACGCGCGTTTCGCCGAGGACAGCTGGCAGCGCGCCGAGGGCGGCGGCGGGCGGTCGCGCGTGCTCAAGCAGGGGCGCGTGTTCGAGCAGGCCGGCGTCGGGTTCTCGCGCGTGCACGGCGAGCGCATGCCGCCGTCGGCGACGGCGCAGCGGCCCGAACTCGTCGGGCGCAGCTGGAGCGCACTCGGCGTATCGCTGGTGCTGCATCCGCGCAATCCGTACGTGCCGACGACGCACATGAACGTGCGCTACTTCGAAGCGCACAAGCCCGGCGCCGAGCCGGTCTGGTGGTTCGGCGGCGGGTTCGACCTGACCCCGTTCTATCCGTTCGACGAGGACGTGCGTCACTGGCACGAAACCGCGCGCGCGGCCTGCATGCCGTTCGGCGACGCGGTCTATCCGCACTACAAGCGCTGGTGCGACGAGTATTTCTTCCTGAAGCACCGCAACGAGACGCGCGGCGTCGGCGGCCTGTTCTTCGACGATCTGAACGACGGCGGCTTCGAGCGCTGCTTCGCGCTGACGCAGTCGGTCGGCAACGCGTTCCTCGACGCCTACCTGCCGATCGTCGAGCGCCGCGCGGACACGCCGTTCGGCGAGCGCGAACGCGAATTCCAGCTCTACCGGCGCGGCCGCTACGTCGAGTTCAACCTGGTCTGGGACCGCGGCACGTTGTTCGGCCTGCAGTCGGGCGGACGCACCGAATCGATCCTCATGAGCCTGCCGCCGCGCGTGCGATTCGAATACGGCTATCAACCCGAAGCCGGCAGCGACGAGGCTCGGCTCGCCGACTACCTCGTGCCGCGCGACTGGCTCTGATGCGCCGCGCGGCGGCGGCACGGAACCTGCAACGCTCCATCGAGATCGGCTAGGCTTGCCGGCCATGCCGGGCCGCCATGAAGGCGGCCCGTTGAACGTCCGGGACACGGCAACGGAAGCCGGATCCCGCCCAGCGCCGAATGCCCGATCGCCGATGAAATCCCGACTCGACTTCCTGCGCGGCACGGCCCAACTGGCCGGCGAAGGGTTTCTCGGCGCGCTCGATGTCGTCGAAGGCATGCATCAGGCCGTGCTCGATCCGTTCGCGCGGCTGCTGCCGTTCGGCCAGCTGCTGACGCGCACGACCGATTTCGTCTATGCGCGACTGCGCGAGGTGGGCCACGTCGCGAGCAGCGCGGCGATCGGTTCGCTCGGCCTCTACGAACGCTACCTGCTGCCGCGCGGCGAAGACGACGCGTTGCCCGGCGTCTCCAGCGCCTGGATCAGTGCGTTGAACGGCGCGGTCGGCGATCACCTCGAAGCGACGCGCAATCCGCTCGCGGTCTCGCTCGCGTTCTGCCGCAATGGTCACGCGCTGACCCTCGATGCCGCGACGCTCGCGCGCGAGCTGCCGTGTGCGAACGGCACGCTGTATGTGCTCGTGCATGGCCTCGGCCTCAACGACAGCCAGTGGGAAGACCGCGACGGCGAGGACTTCGGCACGCGGCTCGAACGCGACCTCGGCGGCAGCGCCGTGCGCCTGCGCTACAACAGCGGCCGGCGCATCTCGACGAACGGCCGCGAGTTCGCGCGCGCGCTGCAGACGCTCCTCGACTCGCATCCGCGCGCGATCGAACGCATCGTGCTCATCGGCCACAGCATGGGCGGCCTGGTCTGCCGCAGCGCCTGCAGTCACGCGGCGCGCGCCGCGCTGCCATGGCGCGAGCGGCTCGTCGCGGCGGTGTGTCTGGGTTCTCCGCACCTGGGCGCGCCGCTCGAACGCATCGGCGGCCGGCTGAGCGCCGCGCTCGAAGCCGTGCCGTACACGCGCGCGCTCGCCAAGCTCACGGAACGCCGCAGCGCCGGCGTCAAGGACCTGCGCCACGGCTGGTGCAGCGACCGAGACCGGCCGCGCGCGCGCAGGGACGACACCGCGATCGAACCGCTGCCGCCGATTCCCGGCGCGCGCTGGTATCTGGCTGCCGCGACGCTGGCCGGCAGCAGCGACGGCACGCGCGCACGCTGGATCGGCGACGGCCTCGTGCCGGTGCCGAGCGCGCTCGGCCAGCATGCGGATCCGCACCAGTCGCTGCAGCTGCCGGCCGAGCGCCGCCACGTGTTCCGCGGCCTCGGCCACATGGATCTGATGAACCATCCGCGCGTCTACGAGCGACTGCGCGAATGGGCCGCCGACTGATCAGTCGCGCGGAATGTTGTGCTTCTGGCGCACCTCGTCGATGCGCGCCTGCACCTTGGCCGGCACGTGGCCCTTCTCGGCCTGTTCGAAGATCTGTCCGAGCACGCGGCGCTCGTCGTCGTCGACCACGTCGTCGCGCAGCGCCAGGCCGAGCAGGAAATTGATCTCGCCGATATCGAGCTGACCGTCGTCGGCGAATACTGGAATCGAACGGAACGCGATCTCGATATGGCTCTTGGCTTGCGGCATGGCACGGCTCCTACGTGGTCGGACGACAGCGCCGCGGCGCGGCGCGGCGGGCGAAAGCCGACGATAGCCTGTCGCCGCCGCCGGTGCGAGCGCATCGCGCCCGCCCACCGGAGAACGCATGCGAGGGCCGCAGCGAACACCATCGGCGACGTCGCGGCAGGGCTGCGCGTATGCTGCGCGCCGTCTCGACGACGGACGGACTTCGCATGACCGACGCCGCGCGCTATCGCCGCGCGAAAGACGAATACCTGCGCCTGAGCGAACTCGACGACGACGCGCGCGAGCGCGCGCTCCTCACCCTCGCCGGCGAAGACGCCGCGCTCGCGGATTCGCTGCGCAAGTTGTTCGACGCGGCCGCGCAGACGATGCCGGCGCTCGACGCCGCGCGCGAGGCGACGCCGCAGGTCGCGCGCTATCGCCTGATCCGCGAGATCGGTCGCGGCGGCATGGGCCGCGTCTGGCTCGCCGAGCGCGACGACGGCGGCTTCGCGGGCCGCGTCGCGATCAAGCAGATCGACCGCGAAGCCTGGAGCGCCTCGGACGAACGCCGCTTCGTGCGCGAGCGGCAGATCCTCGCCTCGCTCGATCATCCGAACATCGCGCGCCTCATCGACGGCGGCACCGACGGGAACGGCCGGCCCTTCCTGGCGACCTGGTACATCGACGGCCTGCGCGTCACGCAGTACTGCGAACAGCACGCGCTGAGCGTGCGTGCGCGACTGTCGCTGCTGCGCCGGATCGGCGATTCCATGGTCCGGCTGGTGCAGATCTTCGAACA
>CAMLLF010000255.1 GCA_946480705.1 uncultured Lysobacteraceae bacterium
GCGCGCCCATGTTCTCGAACTTGTCGGCGAGCTCGATTTCCTTGGCGACGGAGACGCCGTCCTTGGTGATCGTCGGAGCGCCGAAGCTCTTCTCGAGCACGACGTTGCGGCCCTTCGGGCCCAGCGTGGCCTTCACGGCATTGGCGAGGATATTGACGCCGCGGACCATGCGGGCGCGCGCGTCTTCACTGAAACGGATTTCTTTGGCTGCCATGGGAGAGACTCCAGAAAAGTAGTGTGTAGAAGTGAGAAATTAGAGAAAGCGCTGCGGCGGGCTGCGGAGAGGCGGGTCGGCCTTCGCGCCGGGGCCGGGGCGATCTCAGGCTTCGATGACCGCGAGCAGGTCTTCTTCGCGCATGACGAGGAGTTCTTCGCCGTCGATCTTCACTTCGGTGCCGCTGTACTTGCCGAACAGAACCTTGTCGCCGGCCTTGACCGCGATCGGGCGGACCTTGCCGTCCTCCAGGATCTTGCCGCTGCCGGCAGCGATGACTTCGCCGCGGACCGGCTTTTCGGTGGCGCTGTCGGGGATGACGATGCCGCCGGCGGACTTGGTCTCGGCTTCCAGGCGCTTGATGATGACGCGGTCGTGCAGGGGACGAAGCTTCATGTTTGCTCCCTCAAAGGTTACAAGGAATTGATTGGTAAAGGATTGCGGCGGCTTGTTAGCACTCGACGCCGGTGAGTGCCAATTTTAGCCGCTGATCGTGACAAGGCAATGCCCTGTCGGGTGGCCGACACATTGGGAGCAGTCCGGCGGTTTCAAGGGGCGGAGGACTTCCGGGCCGCCGAAACCACGCCCGTACTCGGAAGTCGTGGGCTTCACGGCGCCGCTCGCGCTATCGTGCGCGCCCCTGCCTGCCGCGGCCGCCGCCATGTCCGCCTTGATCGTCTACTGCACCGTGCCCGACCAGGACGTCGCCGACCGCATTGCCCGCGCGCTCGTCGGTGAAGGTCTCGCGGCCTGCGTGAACCGCCTGCCCGGCGTGGTTTCGACCTACCGCTGGCAGGGCGAAACGCACGTCGACGCCGAGCTGCTGCTCTTGATCAAGACCACGCGCGCGCGCTTCGAGGCGCTGCGTCAGCGCATCGTGGCGCTGCACCCGTATGAACTCCCGGAGGTGATCGCGGTCGATGTCGCCCTGGGGCACGAGCCGTACCTGGCCTGGGTGGCCGAGACCACGGCGTTCAAGCACTGACCGATCGCAACCGCAACACCGCAGGGACCGCGCCGCCGCCCGGTCCTGCTTTCCGCAGATTCGTTCCCGATCAACCGCTTGCTGGAGCCGCAATGAGTCGTTTCGCCCGCTTTGCCCTGCTCGTCGCCGGCCTGACCGGCCTCGGCCCGGCCCTCGCGCAATCCGAGACGGACCTGCTGCGCGTCGAAGAAGCGTTCGCGCTGACCGCCACGGCTGCCGACCGCGGCACGGTCAGGCTCGAATGGAAGATCGCCGACGGCTATTACCTGTATCGCTCGCGCATCAAGACCGGCAAGCCGGCCGACGGCGTCACGCTCGGCGAGCTGCAGCTGCCGCCGGGCGAGCCCAAGCACGACGAGTTCCTCGGCGACGTCGAGGTCTATCACGGCAAAGCCGTCGCGACCCAGCCGCTGACCGCGAACGGCGACACCGCGGAATTCAGTGTCAGCATCCAGGGCTGTCACGAGCGGGAGCCCAAGATCTGCTACCCGCCGCACGCGACCAGGGTCAGTCTGAAACTGCCCGCGGCCGAGGCCGCACCGGCGGCCAATCCGCTCGCGGCCGCGCAGCCCGCTCCTGCCGGCGGCGATCTGAAATCGGCGCTGAGCCATATCGGCAAGCCGGCCGCCGACGCGCCGATAGATGTCGGCACGACCGACCCGGTCGCGCCCGGCGAGGAAGCGCTGCCGCTGCCGCCCGAACAGGCCTTCGTGTTCGAAACCATCGCGACGAGCCCGACCGAACTGCTCGCGCGCTGGACCATGCCCAAGGGCTACTACCTGTATCGCGACAAGTCGAAGCTCAGCGTGCCTGCGGGCGACGTCGCGCTCGGCAAGCCGCGCTGGCCGGCCGGCGTGCTGCACAAGGACGAGAAGTTCGGCGAGGTCACGGTCTTCTTCAATCAGGTCGAGCTGCCGGTCCTGCTGCAGCGCGAGCACGGCGATGCGCAGAAGGTCAGGCTGACCGCCGAATTTCAGGGCTGCGAGGAAAACGGCATCTGCTATCCGGTCATGACGCGCACGATCGACGTCGATCTGCCGGCAGCGACGCCGGAACAGCTGAAAGCGGCGAGCGCGGCATTCAAGGCCGAACAGGATGCACCGGCCGCTGCCGAACCCTCCGATCGGTCGGAAGAACAGGTGCTCGCCGCACAGCTGTCGGGCGACCGTCTGTTCGCGCTGCTCTCGTTCTTCGGCTTCGGCCTGCTGCTCGCGTTCACGCCCTGCGTGTTCCCGATGCTGCCGATCCTGTCGGGCATCATCGCCGGCGCCGGCGACGTTTCGACGCGCCGCGCATTCGTACTGTCGGCGGTCTACGTGCTCGCCTCGACCGTGGTGTTCACGATCGCCGGCGTCATCGCCGGCCTCGTCGGCGCGAACCTGCAGGCCGCGTTCCAGCAGCCGTGGATCCTGACCGCGTTTGCGCTGCTGTTCGTGCTGCTGTCCCTGTCGATGTTCGGCTTCTATGAGTTGCAGTTGCCGGCGGCACTGCAGAACCGCATTGCGAGCGTGAGCAATCGCCAGCAGGGCGGCTCGCTGACCGGTGTCGCGATCATGGGCGTGCTGTCGGCGCTGATCGTCGGTCCCTGCGTCGCGCCGCCGCTCGCAGCGGCCGTGCTCTACATCAGCCAGACGCGCGACCCGCTGTTCGGCGGGCTCGCGCTGTTCGTGCTGTCGCTTGGCATGGGCGCGCCGCTCGTGGCCGCCGGCACGGCGGCGGGCAAGCTGCTGCCGCGTGCCGGTGCCTGGATGGATTCGGTCAAGGCGGTCTTCGGCGTGAGCTTCCTCGCGCTCGCGATCTGGATGCTGTCGAGATTCCTCGATCCGGTCTGGGTCATGCCGATGGCCGGCACGCTCGCCGTCGCCTGCGGCATCTACCTCGGCGCGCTCGAACGCCTGCCGGACAACGCATCGGGCTGGCGTACGCTGTGGAAGGCGCTCGGCGTGATCCTGCTGGTGATCGGCGCCGCGCAGCTGATCGGCGCGCTGGCGGGTTCGCGCGATGTGCTGCAGCCGCTCAAGGGTCTCGGCGGCGGCGCGGCGGCCAAGGAGGACCATCTGCCGTTCAAGACGATCAAGAGCGTCGAAGACCTGCAGCGCAGCCTCGGCGAGGGCAAGCCGGTCATGCTCGATTTCTATGCGGACTGGTGCGTGGCCTGCAAGGAAATGGAAAAGTTCACGTTTACCAAACCTGAAGTCCATGCGGCGCTCGAAGGCTATACGCTGCTCAAGGCCGACGTGACCGCGAACGACGAGACCGACCAGGCGCTGCTCAAGCACTTCGGCCTGTTCGGCCCGCCGGCGACGATCTTCTTCGGCGCCGACGGCAAGGAGCGCCGCGCGCAGCGGCTCATCGGCTTCGAATCCGCCGACACGTTCGCCGCGCGCGTCGCGAAGGCCGGTCGCTGATGGGCTGGAAGCAGACCGCCGCGATCGGCGTGCTCGCGCTCGCCGCGGGCGTGGCCGGCCTCGTCGTCGGCAGCATCGTCACGGGCAAGGGCGCACCTCGCGGCATCACGGATCTGCTGAGCCGCAGCGAGACTACCCGCTGGCTCGCCGAAGCGTGGATCGAAGCGGCGCGCCCGCAGGCGCCAGCCGGCGTGACCGTCGCGCGCAAGGGCGATCCCGCGCCGGCCGTGGCGCTGCTCGACCGCGACGGCAAGTCGGCGACGCTCGCGCAGTGGCCCGACCGGCTCGTCGTGGTCAACTTCTGGGCGACCTGGTGCGGCCCCTGCCGCAAGGAAATGCCGGAACTCGACCGCTTCCAACGCAAGCACGCGGCGAACGGCGTGCAGGTCGTCGGCGTCGCGCTCGACGGCCTCGGCGACGTCGAGGCGTTCCTGCGCGACACGCCGGTCGAGTACCCGATCCTGCTGAGCCCGAACCTCGCGGCCAATCCATCGCTGCCGTTCGGCAACACCTACGGCGCGCTGCCCTACAGCGTGCTGCTCGGCCGCGACGGCCGCATTCTCGACACGCGACTCGGCGAAGTCAGCGAAGCCGTGCTCGAGGGCTGGATCGCGCCGCACCGCTGAGATCTGCGGGCCGACCGCGCGGCGTCCGCACGCGCCCGGCGGTTGCGACCCGCGACCGTGTGGCGGAACATGCCGGCCCCGCCCATCCGAGCCTGCCCGCGCGTGAGCAATCTGCCGCCCTGCCCCGAATGCCATTCCGTCTACACCTATGAAGACGGCGGCCACTTCGTCTGCCCCGAATGCGCTCACGAGTGGAATCCCGCGACCGCCGCGGCCGAGAGCGACGGCACGCGCGTGATCCGCGACGCCTACGGCACGCCGCTCGCCGACGGCGATACGATCACCGTGATCAAGGATCTGAAGGTGCGCGGTTCGTCGTCGGTCGTGAAAGTCGGCACGAAGGTCAAGGGCATACGCCTGACCGACGGCGATCACGACATCGACTGCAAGATCGACGGCTTCGGCGCGATGCAGCTGAAATCGGCCTACGTCAAGAAAGCCTGAGGCTTGAGCCCCGGCGTGTCGCGAAAAATAAAACATCGGCGAACATCGCCGAACTGGACAAGATTGGCAGCCAAGCGCAGACTTGCGCGCCCCAGCCGGCCCCACGTCGGCAGCGGAGAGCCGGCTTGGCCAGAATCCTGTTGCTGAATGGCCCGAATCTCAATCTGCTCGGCACGCGCGAGCCGGAGACGTACGGCCATGCGACGCTGGACGGCATCGTCGGCGATCTGGCCGCGATCGCGCAAGGCCGCGATCACGAACTGGCGCACTTCCAGTCCAACGCCGAGCACGCGCTGATCGATCGCATCCATGCGGCGCGCACCGACGGCACGGTCTTCATCCTCATCAATCCCGCCGCCTTCACGCACACGAGCATCGCGCTGCGCGACGCACTGTTGGCCGTCGGCCTGCCGTTTATCGAGTTGCACCTGTCGAACGTCCACGCTCGCGAGACGTTCCGGCATCGATCCTATCTTTCCGACGTCGCCGTCGGCGTCATCTGCGGTTTCGGCGCCGACAGCTATCGGCTCGCGCTCGAAGCGGCGATGCGCCGGCTCGGCTGAAGCGTTCCAACCATCACCTCACCTGAGGATCCGTCCGTGGACCTGCGCAAGATCAAGAAGCTGATCGACATCCTGGAAGAGTCGAATCTGGCCGAGCTCGAAATCAAGGAAGGCGAGGAAGTCGTCCGCCTGAGCCGCATCCCGAAGGGCATGACCCTGCCGATGGCCGCCGCCGTTCCCGCCGCGCCGGCACCGGTCACGCACGTCCATGTCGAGCAGCACCGTCCCGCCACGGCGGCTACCGGCACCGGCACGCCCGAGGCGGCCGGCGGCACGACCGGCAAGACGCTTCCCGACGGTCACGTCGTCCGCTCGCCGATGGTCGGCACGTTCTACGCGTCGCCGAACCCCGACGCGCCGCCATTCGTGAAGATCGGCCAGCAGGTCAAGCCCGGCGACACGCTCGCGATCATCGAAGCGATGAAGATGTTCAACCAGATCGAAGCCGATGTCGGCGGAACGATCGTCGCGGTCCTCGCGACGAGCGGCCGCCCGATCGAATTCGACGAACCCCTGTTCGTGATTGGTTGAGCGGACCCATACGCCATGCTCGATAAAGTCGTCATCGCCAACCGCGGCGAGATTGCCCTGCGTGTCCTGCGCGCCTGCCAGACGCTCGGCATCAAGACGGTCGCCGTGCACTCCACGGTCGACCGCAACCTCAAGCACGTCGGCATGGCGGACGAGTCGGTCTGCATCGGGCCTGCGCCCGCGGCCGAGTCGTATCCATCCGGGCTACGGCTTCCTGTCGGAGAACGCCGACTTCGCCGAGCGCTGCGAGAAGTCCGGCTTCATTTTCATCGGCCCGACCGCGAACGTGATCCGCCTGATGGGCGACAAGGTGGAGGCGATCAAGGCCATGAAGGCGGCCGGCGTTCCATGCGTACCGGGTTCCGGCGGCCCGCTCGGCGACGATCCGATCGAAAACGGACGCATCGCGCGCGACATCGGCTATCCGATCATCGTCAAGGCGGCCGGCGGCGGCGGCGGGCGCGGCATGCGCGTCGTGCACA
>CAMLLF010000256.1 GCA_946480705.1 uncultured Lysobacteraceae bacterium
CGGCACGCGCCACTATCACCCGGGCGCCGCCGCGGTCGCGCGCGTGCTGCGCTACGGCACGCCGGCACCGCGGCTGCATTTCAACGTGCGCAGCGAATTCAACGGCTGGTGGGACGACGCCGACTGGCGCGCGCGTTTCGGCTACGAAACGCGGTACGGCGACGCGACCGACGGACTCGCGCTGGCCTGGCCCTGACCGCCCGTCACGCGCGCGCAACCGAACCCGGTGCATCGTGGCGGCCGACTGATCGGCACGGCATCGGCGCAGCATGGCGACGGCAAACGGCAATGGCAGCGGCCTGATCGTCCGCAAGGGCAGCATCGTCGTGCAGCGCCTGTTCGACATCGCGTTCGCGATCGACCTCGTCGCGGTGGAAGCGATCTGCCCGACGCAGGCCGGTGCGGCCGGCAGCCGCGCGCGGCTCGCGGCGACGCCGGCCAAGGCCGTCGCGTTCGGCGTGCCGCCGGTCGTCGTCGCGCTGCCGTCGCTGACGTTCGCATTCGACGGCGAGACGCTGGACTGCGCGGTCAGCGCGAGCTTCTACGAATTCGGCGCGATGACGCTCGCGATCGCGGTGCCGGTCGGCGAGCGCACCTGGGACGGACTCGTGCAGCTGAGCCGCGCGGTCGACCGCGAGCTCGGACCGGCGTCGGGCGCGCCGCTCTGGTCGGCGCTCTGCGAGCAGAACGTGCAGCGCTTCGCCTCTGCACTGACGCGGCCGGCGGCCGAGCGGCTGCAGGAGGACTATCTGCTGATCGTCGTGCAGGAGTTCGATCAGGCGCTGACCGCGCGCGAGCTGACGAGCCGGATCGATCTCGCGCCGCTGCTGTCCGGCGAAACGCGCGAGCTGTCCGACGGTGCGCGCACCGATCTGCTGCGGCAGCGCTTTTCCTACTACGCCGACGATCTCGTCGCGCTGACCTGGGACCGCGCGTTCATCGTCGAGCCGCGCGGCGAGTCGGATGTCGTCGACGTGATCGAGGTCGCGAACGCGCAGCTGCTCGAACTGCGCTACTACGACGAACTGCTCGACGCCGAGCTGCCGCGGATGTACGACGCGGTCGAGCACGCGCGCCACGCGCGCGGCCTGCTCGCAGCGCGCCATTTCGCGCACCTCGCGCGCCGACTGCACACGCTCGTCGCCGAAGTGACCGAGCTGACCGGAAAGATCGACAACGCGCTGAAGGTCACCGAGGACGTCTATCTCGCGCGCATCTATTCGTCGGCCCTGACCCTGTTCCGCGTGCCGACGGTCGCCGCAGCGGTCGACCGCAAGCTCGCGATCGTGCGCGACACGTACACCGCGCTCTACGACGAAGCGTCGAGCCGCCGCGCCGAACTGCTCGAAGTCGCGATCGTCGTGCTCATCGTCATCGAGATCGTGCTCGGGCTGTTGAAATGGTGAGCCGACGCTGGTTGTGCTGAGCCGCAGGCGAACCGCAACATCGCGGTGATTCCGCAGCAATGAACCCGTAACCGAGGAAACGCTTGCGGCGCCGCCTCAAGACGAAGCACGCGCATCTCCTCCGCCCGACATTCGCCGGAAGCGACGACCTCGATGTTGCGCTTCGCCTTTCGGCTCAGCGCAACCTACGGTTCGGCGAGTTCGTCTTCCTTGTAGATCGCGACGTGCGGCACGCCGTCGGCGCCGATCCAGCCGCGGTACATGCCCTCCGTGTTGAACGGCAGCGCGAAGTTGCCGTCGCTCGTCAGCACGATCGCGCCGCCGTCGCCGCCGGCTTTCGGGATTTCGCGATTGATCACGGCCTCGCCTGCTTCGCGCGCGCTCTGGCCGGCATATTCGACGCGCGCGCAGATGTCGTACGCGGCGACCGCACGGATGTAGAACTCGCCCCAGCCCGTCCCGGACACGGCGCAGCGCGCATTCGCATAGGTGCCCGCGCCGATGATCGGCGAATCGCCGACGCGGCCGTAGCGCTTGTTCGTCATGCCGCCGGTGGAGGTGCCGGCGGCGAGTCGTCCCTTCGCGTCGAGCGCGACGGCGCCGACGGTGCCGAAATGCTTCGCGGTCTCGACGTCGACCTGCGCCGTGCCGTCCTTTTCCGCGCGCAGCGCTTTCTGCAATTGCTTCCGGCGCTTCTCGGTGTGGAAGTACGACGGATCGACGAACGTCATGCCGATGCTCGCCGCGAACGCTTCGGCGCCCGCGCCCGTCATCATCACGTGCGGCGATTTTTCCATGACCGCGCGCGCGAGCGCGATCGGGTTCCTGATCCGCTGCACGCCGGCGATCGCGCCGGCCCGGCGCGTCGCACCGTCCATGATCGCCGCGTCGAGTTCGTTCTTTCCGTCGTGCGTGAACACGGCGCCGCGGCCGGCGTTGAACTCGGGCGCGTCCTCGAGCACGACGATCGCCGCGCTGACTGCATCGAGCGCGGGCTTGCCGGCCGCCAGCGCCGCATGTCCGGCGCGCAGCGCGGCTTCGAGCGCGGCGCGCGCCGACTTTTCCTCGCCGGGCAGCATCGTCGCTCGTTCGACGCCGGCGCCGGCATGTATCACGAGCACGGTCTTCGCCGCGGGCGTCTCGGCCGCGCCGGCGAGCGTCGCGGCCATGAGCAGCGGCGTTGCGGCAAGGCCAGATAGGATATTTGCCATTTACGCACTCTGATAAATAGAGAAAATGAGATGACAACCGGCGGACAACGCAGCTCGACGGCTGCGCCGTGAAGGAACTCGTTCTCTCGTTCCTTACCCTAGTTCTTCTCCATCCGCCTGATCTTCCCCGCCTCGACGTCATAGACCGCGTGAAACGCCGGCTGCTCGACGCGGAACTGGGGCAGATGCAGCACGCTGCCGGTGCCGAGCCCGACGACGGGCACGGCGCGGAAGCTTAGCGGCTTGCCGGGTGCATAGACATCGGCCGCTCGTAACGGACGGAACAGCCAGACGTGGCCGCCGTTGCCGCTGAACACGCGCGATTCCCCGGTACCCGAAATCGCGAGCGCCGTGTATTCGTCGACGCCGAGTCCGGCGACGTCGGGCTGTCTGCGTTCGTGCGCGAGCTTCGCGAGCCACGCGATCAGGCGTCCCTGCCGCTCGCGCCGGCCGAAGTGGCTGTCGGTGATGACCGCGTCGAGGAACGGCAGGTGCAGGAAATCGCCGGTCAGCGTCGAGGTCGGACCGGCGGGATCGGCGAGCGCGTCGCGCGAGGTCTGGCTGCCGCCGTCGAGCGCGCCGTAGACATGGGCGCCGAGCACGGCGAGTCCGGCGCTCGTACCGGCGAGCGGCCTGCCGGCGCGCACGTGATCGTCGATGGCCTTGGCCAGCGGCGTGTCTTTCCAGTACCGCACGTAGTTGGCCTGGTCGCCGCCGGCCAGGAACAGGCCGTCGGCGCCGCGCACGATCCCGAGCACGCGCGGGTCGCTCGCCGCGCGGCGATCGCTGAACACGAGCGTCTGCGCGGCGGTGATGCCGCCGATGTCGTTGAAGAATTCGTTCTGCGCTTCAACGTCGCCGGACGCGCGCAGGATCACGATGCGGCCGTTGCCGGCGCGTTCGATGAACCAGCGGAAGCCGTCGTAAGGCCAGTCGCCGCCGCCGACGAGCAGCAGGCCGAACGCGGTGGGCCGCGGCCGCGGGGCGGCCAGATCGCCGATCTCGTAGTAGCGATAGCCGGCGTCGGCGGCGGGATTCCCGACGGGCGCGGCCGCCGCGACGGCGGCGAAGGACAGGCCGAGCGCGAGGACAAGGAACACGAAGCGGCGCATCGCGGCTCTCCGGCAGGCGAATGGCGTTGAGGACGAAGCAGCGGCGAATATCCCTACGTCGACCAAGGTCGTGAACCAGGTCCCGCAACGCCTGCGGTGATGAGCTATCGTCGCGCGATGGACAATCCACTCGACGACTGGTTCGTTCGCGAAATCCTCGTGCACGAGGCCGCCCTCGTGCAGTACCTGCGGCGCTGCTGGTCGCAGACCGACGATCTGCATGACCTGCGCCAGGAGGTCTACGTGCGCGTCTACGAGGCCGCCGCCAGATCACTGCCGCAGCAGCCGAAGTCGTTCCTGTTTGCCACGGCGCGGCACCTGATGACCGACCGGCTGCGTCGCGGGCGCATCGTGTCGATCGAGCCGGCGGGTGATTTCGAGTCCTTGAACGTCTTGTTGGTGGACGAGGTTTCGCCCGAGCACCGGCTCGGCGCGCGGCAGATCCTCAAGCATCTCGCCGCCGCGCTCGACCGGTTGCCGGAACGCTGCCGCCAGATCGTCTGGCTGCGCCGCGTCGAAGAACTGCCTCAGAAGACGGTTGCGGCAAAGCTCGGCATCAGCGAGAAGGCCGTCGAAAAACAGATCGCCAAGGGTATGCGCCTGCTGGCCGAGCACTACCACGGCCGATCGCCGGCGCCGAAGTCCGCCGGCCGCGGCGTGAAGCGGCGCGGCGCAGGCCGGTTGGAGTAAGTACGCAAGCAATGAACGCAGACAGCAGACAGATCGAGCACGATGCCGCCGAGTGGCTGGCACGCCGGGACGCCGACGACTGGTCGCCGGCCGACACGGCGGCGCTCGATGCCTGGCTGTCCGCAGCGACGGCGCATCGGGTCGCGTTCCTGCGTCTCGAAGCGGCGTGGAATGAATTCGGACGGCTAAAGGCACTCGGCGCCGGCGTACCGGCCGGCGAACTCCCGCATCGCGGACGCTGGTCGCAGGCGCCGTTCGGGCTGCAGCCGGCCACGGCACAGGACGCGGAGCTCGTGCCGGTGCGCGTGCGCTCGCGCCGCGCCTCGGCACGGCGACCTGCGCCGCGCCGCGGCCGCGCATTCGCCGCCGCGCTCCTCGTTGCGCTCGTATCGATCGCGGCGCTGTGGGGCTGGCAGCGCTTCGACCACGTCACGCCCGCGGCCTATCGCACGACGGTCGGCAGCCTGCGCGAGATCGCGCTGGCCGACGGCTCGGCCGCGACGCTGAGCAGCGACAGCGCGATCGACGTCGCGCTGTCGCGGCGCGGGCGGAACGTCGATCTGCGCCGCGGCGAAGCCTATTTCGACGTCGCGAAGGATGCGTCGCGTCCGTTCGCGGTACAGGCAGGCTCGCGCCGCATCGTCGCGGTCGGCACGCGATTCTCGGTGCGCCGCGACGGCGAGGACGTGCGCGTCGTCGTCAGCGAAGGCACGGTGCGGCTCGAATCCGATCCGGGCGACGGCCGCAGTCAGCCGGTGACGCTGTTGCCGGCCGGCAGCAGCGCCGTGGCCACGGCCGGCGGCGTGCTCGTGCGCGCCGGTTCCATCGCGGATGCGGAACGCGCGCTCGACTGGCGTCGCGGCTTCGTCGTGTTTCTCGACACGCCGCTCGCGGTGGCGGTCGCCGAGTTCAATCGCTACAACACGCGGCCGCTCGTGATCGGCGATGCGGGCGCGGCGCAGTTGCGCATCGGCGGCAGTTTCCGCTGGTCCAACGCCGAGGTGTTCGCGAATCTGCTGGAGCAGGCCGTACCCGTGCGCGCGGTGCGCGAAGCGGATCGCATCGTCCTCTACAGCCGGTGATCGCAACGGGCGGGATTCCTCCGCGTCGTTCGTCATGACTCGCGCAGGCGCCGGGGTGCGCCTTTCCAGGGGGACGACGATGCGCAAGACGCTGCGGAAACTTGTACTGGCCTTGGCCTGCAGCGCGGCGCTGTCCGCACAGGCGCAGCTCGAGGCCGAGCCGGTCGACATTCCCGCGGGCGATCTCGTCACCGCGCTCGACGTGCTCGCGCGCCAGTCCGGCGCGCAGTTCGTGTATTCGGCCGACGAACTCAAGGGCCTGCGCACCGACGGCGCGAAAGGCACGATGACGGCCGGCGATGCGCTCGAACGTCTGCTGCGCGGCAGCGGCTACGGCGTCAGGCGCGATGCGTCGGGCGCGATGGTCATCGTGCGTCAGCCTCAGCCCGCGGCGAAGACGCCGCCGGCTGCGGCGACCACGGCCGCCGCCGAACGCCCGGTCATCGAACTCGAGAGCGTGCAGGTCACCGGCTCGCGCATTCCGCGCGCGCAGATCGAAGGGCCGGCGCCGATCAGCGTGATCACGGCGCAGGAAATCAAGGCGAACGGCTTCACGACCGTGCCCGAAGTGCTGCGCGCGATGACGCAGAACGGCGGCGAGACGCAGAGCCAGCAGTCGCCGAGCGGCGCGGACTTCTCGCCGGGGGCGCAGCAGGTCGACCTGCGCGGGCTCGGCCCGAATCACACGCTGGTGCTCGTCAACGGCCGCC
>CAMLLF010000257.1 GCA_946480705.1 uncultured Lysobacteraceae bacterium
ACCAATCCTGATTTCGTCGCCGGCGCCATAGCGCAGCTGCGCCGCGAACCGGGCGTCGTGCTGGTCGAACCGGTGGCCGGCGCCGCCGGCCGGGCTCCCTGAGGTCATGCGCGCCGCCGCCGCTCTGCGCGACATCATCTTGACGGTGCTTGCTCTGGCCGCCTGCGGCGCGACGGCCGGCGTGCGCACGGTCGAGGCGCCGGACTGGGCCGCGGGCTACGACGCGACGCAGATGATCGTCGTCGCCGTCGCCGAAAAGCCCGATCCGCAGCCCGCCGCGGGCGCCACGCCGCGCGGCTACGACGCGCTGCCGAACTATTCCGGCGGCGACCGCGCCGTCGCGACGGCCGCGAAGCTGTCGTCCGATTACGCGCTGCGCGAACTGTCGGCGTGGGTCATCGAACCGCTGCGCCTGCGCTGCATGGTGTTCGCGCTGCCGCCGGCGGCGGATCGCGCCGACGTGCTCGCCCAGCTGCAGCGCGACCGGCGCGTGCGCATCGCCCAGCCGCTGCAGGAATTCGAGACGCTGGGCCTGCCGGCAGCGCCGGCCGGTGCGGCGGCGACGGTTGCGCCGGAGAGTGCCTACAACGATCCGTACCTGGGCCTGCAGCACAGTTTTTCCGCGATCGCCGCGGCCGGTGCGCAGCGCACGACGCGCGGCGACGGCGTCAGCATTGCGCTGATCGACACGGGCGTCGACGCCGCACATCCCGATCTCGATGGGCGCATCGCGCTGCAGCGCGATTTCGTCGGCGCCGGCAACGCGCCGACCGCCGAGCGTCACGGCACCGAAGTCGCCGGCGTCATCTCCGCCGTCGCCAACAACAAGCTCGGCATCGTCGGTATCGCGCCGGCGGCCCGCGTGCTCGCCTATCGCGCCTGCTGGCCGCTGCCGCCGCCGGCCGAGGGCGCGCGCTGCAATTCCTACACGCTCGCTCTCGCGCTCGGCGCCGCGCTCGCGTCCGATGCGCGCATCATCAACCTGAGCCTCGGCGGTCCGGCCGATCCGCTGCTCGAACAACTCGTCGCGCATGCGATCGAGCGCGGCACCGTCGTCGTCGGCGCCGTGCCGCCCGACCGGCGCCTCGACGGCTTTCCGGTCGGCGTCGCCGGCGTCATCGCGGTCGACGCGGCCGAAGATGCACCGCTGTCCGCGCGCGTGCTGCGCGCGCCGGGCCGCGACATTCTCACGCTCGAACCCGGCGGCCATTTCGACTATGCCTCGGGCAGTTCGCTCGCCACCGCGCAGGTGACCGGCGCGCTCGCGCTGCTGCTTTCGCTGAAACCCGGCGAATCGGCGACAAGGCTCGCCGCGCTGCTGCAGCGCAGCCAGCGCAGTGGCGCGCCGATCGACATCTGCCGCGCGGTCGCCGCGCTGCGCCAGGACGCCGCGGTCTGCGACGGCGACGCTTTGCCGCCGATCGGCAAAGGACCCTGACCATGCACAGCCGCGCCATCGGGCTCGCAGGGACGTGGGCGCGGCGCGCCGTGCTGGCTTTGCTGCCGTTTCTGCTCGCCGCGCCGGTATCGGCGCAGCAGACGCGCGATGAACTCGCGCAGCGCCTGCCCGCCGACTTTTCCGGCGCGCAAGCCGAGCGCGGCGCGCGTCAGTTCCTCGCTGCGCCGGGCTTCGCGCTCGCGAGCGTCGCGCGCAACCCGCTCGCGCCGGGCGCCGAACCGGTCGGCGAGAAAACCTGCATCGCCTGCCATCAGCTCGAGAGCGAGCATTTCACGCATACGCTGCATGCGCTCGGCCTGCATGCCGCGGCCAAGGCCGACCCGTCGGTGCCGGTCTGCGAGACCTGCCACGGACCGGGTTCGCTGCATGCGAAGGATCCGACCGCCAAAGGCGCGATCATCGGTTACACGCGCACGTCGGCCACGCCGGTCGCGCAGCAGACCGCGGTCTGCCTCGGCTGCCACGAAGGCGGCGCGCGCGACCACTGGGCCGGTTCGATCCACCAGCGCAACGACCTGTCGTGCAGCGACTGCCACAACCCGATGGCGAAGTTCTCCGGCGACGGCCTGCTCGCGAAGCGGTCGGTCAACGACACCTGCGCGCAGTGCCACAACGACGTGCGCCAGCAGTTCGGACGGCGCTCGCACATGCCGCTCAACGAAGGACAGATGAGCTGCGTCGACTGCCACAACCCGCACGGCTCGCTGACCGCGCCGCTGCTCAAGACGGCGACCGTCAACGAGACCTGCTACCAGTGCCACGCCGAAAAGCGCGGGCCGTTCCTGTTCGAGCATGCGCCCGTGCGAGAAAGCTGCCTGAACTGCCACACGCCGCACGGCTCGAACCAGCACGCGCTGCTCGTCGCGCCGGTTCCGTTCCTGTGCCAGCAGTGCCATAGCCAGCTCGGCCATCCGAACGATCTGCAGACGCCGGCCTCGCTCGCCAACGGCGCGCATCCGGACGAACGCCTGATCGGCCGCGCCTGCCTGACCTGCCACGCGCAGGTGCACGGCTCGAACGCGCCGTCCGGCCCGAAATTCCACGAGTGAGGCGGGAGACGGCGATGCCTGCAGCACCACTCGTTCGCGCCGCCCTGCCGCTCGCGCTGGCGCTCGCGCTGCCGGCCGTCGGGTACGCCGACAGCGGCAGCGGCGTCGATCTCGAACGCGGCAACGCGCTGCTCGCGCGCCGCGGCGCGGCGGACGCCCAGCCCGACGCGCGCGGCACGAGCTGGCTGCAGCCGGGCCAGCGCCGTTCGCCGTCCGGCCATCTCTACGGCTGTCCGCTCGAACCGCCGACGCCGGAGCGGCTCGGCGAGTGGGAGTACGACGGCCACGTGCAGCTCGGCTGGATCGGCACCTTCGGCGACGACGGCAACGCGCTGTGGAACCGCTATGTGCGCTGGGACAGCGGGCTCGTGCTGGGACTCATGGAGATCGCGCTGCGACGGCCCGACGACGGCAGCTATGCGGACTTGCGCGCGAGCCGCATCAGCAGCGACGACGCGTTCTTCGAGGCGGCGTTCGGGCGCGCCGGCAGCTACAAGGTGCAGGCGTTCCTGCGCGAGCTGCCGAACGGCGTCAGCGACTCGGCGCGTCCGATCTGGAACGGCGTCGGCACGAACGAGCTGACGCTGCTGCCGGACCTCGAGCCCGGCGCGAGCAGCAGCGCCGAGGTCGCGGCCGTCGTCGCAGGCGTCGCGCCGCAGCGCCTGCAAGTGGTGCGCAGCAAGACCGGTATCGGATTCGACGCATGGCTGACCCCGCGCTGGGTCGCACACGCCAAGGTCAGCGAGGAACAGCGCAGCGGCGCACGCCCGTTCGGCGGCGCGTTTTTCTACAATTTTCTTTTTCCGGGCAACGCCGGCGTGCTCGAAACGCCGCGGCCGGTCGAGGACAGCACCGTCGCGCTCGAAACGAGCCTGCGCTACGCCGGATCGCGCTGGCGCATGGAGTTCGCCTACGACGGTTCGTTCTACCGCGACCGCTATCGCCGCTTCCGCTTCGAAAGCCCGTTCGCGCTGACCCCGACGCGGCCCAACGCGACGTCGGCGCCGATCTACCAGGGCCAGTTCGCGCTCGAACCCGACAACGACTACCACCGGCTGCGCACGAGCATCACGCGGCGCCTGCCCTGGGACGGCGAATTCAGCGTGACTGCGGCGGCCGGTCGCATGAGCCAGGATGACGGCCTGATCGCGCCGATCGACTGCAGCGGCACGTTCGGCGTCGACACCGACGGCAGCGGCGTGCCCGGCGGCGCGAACCGCTTCCTGCACGACTGCGCCGACTGGAACACGACCGCGGCGCTGTCGCGCGACAGCGCGGACCTGCGCATCGACACCTATTCGTTCGACAGCCGCTTCGTGCTGCAGCCGGTCGCAGCGCTGCAGGTGCGCGGCGGCGTGCGCTTCAACCGCGAGGACTACCGCAACGCGTATCTCGCCTACAACCCGCTGACCGGCGACTACGGCTACATCACCGAGAACGGCGCGCAGGCGAGCATCCAGGCCGGTGCGCTCGGCACCTGGAATCCGCTGACGTCGCCGTCGGTCATCACGCGTGTGCGCAGCATTCCGCTGGATCTGCAGACCCAGGGCGCGAACCTCGGCGCCGACTGGCGTCTCGGCGAACGCCGCTCGCTCGGGCTCAATCTCGACACGCAGCGCGACGAACCGCCGAACCGCGAGCGCCGCCGCGTCGACAAGGACAGCGTGAAGCTGAGCTATGTCGACCGCAGCGTCGAATCGCTGACCCTGCGCGCGAGCTATACCGGCATCGAACAGGGCGGCGACAGCTACGTACCCGATCCTTATGGGTTCGCGTACTCGTCGAGCCTGCCCGGATTCGTCGTGCCCGGCGGCGGCGTGCCCGCGTTCACCGTCGATGCGATGCGCAAGTACGACCTCGCCGACCGGCGCGAGCACAAGCTCGATCTCAGCGCGACGCTCGCGCTCGGCCGCACGGCGACGCTGAGCGCCGGCGTGCGCGGCGACTGGAACGACTACGACGCGCAGATCGGCCGCCAGGCCTACGACCGGCACGGCGTGAGCCTGCAGTGGGAATGGCAGCCCTCGCCCGCGACGCTGGCCAGCGTCCATGCCGGCGCCGACCGCGCGCGGCTGGTCATGGCCAACGTGGCCGACGTCGTGTTCGGACCCGACGGCAGCCTCGGCGGTCCGGACTTTCCGGACAACGCGCGCTGGTGGGTGTTCGACAAGCAGCGCAATTTCAACGCCGGCGTGCGCATCGATCACGACTTCGGACCGCTGCGCGTCGACGCCGGCTGGAACCTCGTCGATGCGCGCGGCGTCACCGCGTACCGCTTTGCATCGCCGGTGGCGCTCGCGTATTTCGAGGACGGCCTCGGCGGCGCGACGGACGGACGCTTCCCGACGATGCGCTATCGCGTCGACAGTCTGAGCCTGGGCCTGAGCCTGTCGCTGAGCGAGCGCTTCACGCTGCGCGTGTTCGACCTGTTCGAGCGCGGCCGCGTCGACGACTGGCACTACCTCGGCCTCGACACCGCCCGCGTCATCGATCACCGCGTCTACCTCGACGGCGGTCCGCGCGGCTACACCGCCAACCTGATCGGTCTGCTGCTCGACATCAGGCTGTGATGCGGCGCAGGGACGCATCGGGCACGGATCGCGGTCCGTGCAAATGCAGCAACAAACACAAGTGGAAATGGAGAGAGACGATGCACCTGAAGAAAGCCCTGTTCACCCTCGCGCTGGTGCTGCCGTTCGCGGCCCAGGCAGGCGGCACCACGCATGAAGTCCTCGTCGGCCAGGGCGGCAACGCCTACGTGCCGGCGACGCTGACGATCGCCGCAGGCGACTCGGTCACGTTCCGCCAGGTTGCCGGATTTCACAACGTCGCCTCGCAACCCGGTGCCATCACCGCGTTCCGCTGCGGCCCGAACGGCTGCGACGGCGTCGGCGGCGGCAACGGGGAACCCGGCGGCGGCACGTGGCAGCAGACCGTGACGTTTCCGGATGCCGGCACGGCGAACTATCTGTGCGACGTGCATGGCCAGTCGATGAGCGGAACCATCATCGTGAACCCGGTGCCGGTCACGCTGCAGTCCTTCGACATCGATTGAACCCTGACGGCGCGGCGGGCCGTAGGTCCGCCGCGCGGAGCGCTGCCATGAAACGCGTCCCCGCCATCGCGCTGCTGCTGGCGTCGTCGTTCGCGACGGCGGCCGACTTCGCCGATCTGCGCGACGCGCCCGCCGTGCGCGGCGACGCCGCGGCCGGCGCGTCCAAAGTTGCCGTCTGCGTCGCCTGCCACGGACCGTCGGGCAACGCGGTCGTACCCGCGTTTCCGGCGTTGGCCGGGCAGCATGCGGGCTATCTCTATCAGAGCCTTGCCGGTTTCCGCCGTCGCGCCGATCCGGCCTCGCCGATGACCGCGCAGGTACAGTCGCTGACCGACGCCGACATGGCCGACATCGCGGCCTATTTCGCGGCGCAATCGCGCACGGTGCCGGCGGCGGCGAGCTCGACGGACGCGCCGGGCGCGCGCCTGTTCGCGTCCGTGAACGGCGAGGCGAGGGAACTGACGGCCGGCTCCGAAGGCCGCGCGGAGCTTGCGCTTCGCGTGCCCGCGGGCGAAACGACCGTCGCGGCCAACGCGCGCACCGCCTGGTCGCGCTCGCTCGACGGTTCTTTGCGCACGCTGACCGACCGCGAGGCGGTCCAGCGCGCCATGGCGCTCTACCGGGGCGAT
>CAMLLF010000258.1 GCA_946480705.1 uncultured Lysobacteraceae bacterium
GGACGCCGGTCGGCGGCATCACCCGCTATCAGGTGCAGCGCAGCAGCGGCGCCTGCCCAGGTTCCAATTTCACGCAGATTGCCGAAGTGAACAATGTGTCGAGTTACGTCGACACGACCGTGTCGGGCGGTTCGACCTACAGCTACAAGATCGTCAGCGTCGACACGGCGCAGCCGTGCTCGTCGCCCGCGAGTGCGTGCAGCAGCGCCACGGCGACCGGTCAGTGCACGGTGAACCCGACCTTCGCCGGCGCCGCCAGCGCGAACTCCGCCGGTACCGCGTCGTGCGAAGTCGATGTGAGCTGGGCTGCGGCGACGCCGAACTGCGGCGCGAATCCGGCGCGCTACAACGTCTATCGTTCGACCACCGCGGGCTTCACCCCGTCGGCCGCGAACCTGCTGCAGTCCTGCGTCACCACGACGTCGCTCGCCGACACCGATGTCGGCAACGCGACGTACCACTACATCGTGCGTGCGGAAGATCCGAACGGCTCCGGCAGCGGCCTGTGCGGCGGCGGCATCGAAGACACCAACCTCGTGCAGCGCTCGGCGCGTCCGTTCGGCCCCGGCCAGACAGACGGCTTCACCGACAACGCGGAAAGCGGCATCGGCAACTGGACCGTCGCCGGCACCGGCGCCGGCGCGAACTGGGCGGTCAACACCACGCAGTCGCACTCGCCGACGACATCGTTCTTCGTCAGCGATCCGAATGCGGCCAGCGACCGCACGCTGACCCTGACGAACGCGCTCGACCTCGGCGCGAACGGCGGCAACAAGCTCGAGTTCTGGACCCGCTACGACACCGAGGAAGACTACGACGGCGTGCTGCTCGAGTATTCGCTGAACAACGGCACGACCTGGACCGACATCCTCGGCGCCCAGGGTTCCGTGCCGGCCAATGCGAACCGCTTCACCGAAGGCGGCTACAACGGCGTCATGGACGACAACGGCGCGTTCGGCCCGCGCACGGCATGGCATGGCGCGCGTACGACCTGGACGCGGGTGACCGTCGATCTCGGCGCGTTCTCGGGCCAGACCGCGAAGTTCCGCCTCCGCGCGGCGAGCGACGGTTCGGTCGCGGGCACGGGCTTCTGGGTCGACGACGTGCGGCACTACTTCGGCAATGCCTGTACGTCGAGCCAGGCCGACCCGATCTTCGAAGACGACTTCGAGCTCTGATGTAGTGCCGGCGGCTTCCGGCCGCCGGATTTTTTGTGCCTGAGAAAAACGCCCTCTCCTCCACGCGCAGCTTGGGGGAGAGGGCCGGGGAGCGGCGGAGAAGCCTCCGCCGGACGCGCTGCGCGCTCGCCGCGGTGGCGCATCCGTCGCCACGCCCCGCGCGCCCGCGCCGCCGCATGACCGCGCAATCTCCAGTCGAATCTGCTTGAATCGGCGGCCCATGCCCGCCTCCTTCGCCGACTTCCTCGAAACGCGCTATGCGCACCTGCTCGCGCGCTGCCGCGAAGCCGGCGTGCCGTTCTACGACGACGCCGGCGTCGCCGAACATCTGCAGCGCGTGCTGCTGGCCAGCGACTTCGCCTACGACTGCTTCTCGCGCGATCCGGCACTGCTCGCGCCCGACGCGCTGATGCTCATGAGCGATCCGCGTCCGGCGGACGCGCGCGTCTGGCAGATCGACCCGGGCGAACGCGACGAAGCGCGCCAGATGGCTTTGCTGCGGCGCTTCCGCAAACGCGAAGCGCTGCGTCTGATCTGGCGCGACGTCAACGGTCTCGACGACGTCGCCGACACGCTCGACGGCTCCACCGCACTCGCCGAAACCTGCCTCGAATCCGCGCTGCGCTACGCCGAGCATCACCTCGGCGCACGCCACGGCGTGCCGCGCGATGCGAACGGGAAGATCCAGCGCCTCGTCGTGCTGGGCCTCGGCAAGCTCGGCGGCGGCGAGCTGAATTTTTCGTCCGACGTCGATCTCATCCTCGCCTACAGCGAGAACGGCCAGACCGACGGTGCGCGCACGCTCGACAACGAAGCCTATTTCGCGCGGCTCGGCCAGCAGATGGTCAAGCTGCTCGCCGAAGTCAGCGTCGACGGCTACGTCTATCGCGTCGACCTGCGCCTTCGCCCGTTCGGCAACGCCGGCCGCGTCGCGCTGTCGTTCGCCGCGATGGAGCAGTACTACCAGCGCGAAGGCCGCAACTGGGAACGCTATGCCTGGATCAAGGCGCGCCCGGTCGCCGGCGACCTCGCCGCCGGCAAGCGCCTCTGCGAAACGCTGCGGCCGTTCGTCTACCGCCGCTATCTCGACTACACCGCGTTCGCCGGCCTGCGCGAGATGAAGGCGCTGATCGACGCCGAAGTCGCGCGCAAGGACCTGACCGACAACCTGAAGCTCGGCCCCGGCGGCATCCGCGAAATCGAATTCATCGTGCAACTGCTGCAGATGATCCGCGGCGGGCGCGAGCCCAGCCTGCGCGTGCGCGGCCTGCTGCCCGCGCTGGCCGCGTGTGAACAATTGGGTGTACTGGAAAAAGCGCGTGCGCAGCAATTGCGCCGCAGCTATCTGTTCCTGCGCCGCGCCGAGAACCGCCTGCAGATGCTGCGCGACGAACAGACCCACGCGCTGCCGGGCGATGCGCTGCTCGTCGAGCGCATCGCACAGTCGCTCGGTCACGCCGGCACGGCCGCATTTGCAGACGCACTCGCGCAGGAACGCGACCTCGTCGCCGAAGAATTCCGCAACCTGCTCGCACCGCTGGACCGGCGCGAAACCTCGCAGACACCCGAAAGCTGGATCGCGCTGTGGCGCACCCTCGACCGCGACGGCGGCGACGCCGGCGAACTCGCCGGCGCCGGCTTCGTCCCGGCCGAGCCCGTGCGCGAAGCGCTGCTCGGACTCACGCGATCGCCCGCCGTGCGCAGCATGGCCACGAGCTCGCGCGAACGCTTCGACCGCCTGATGCCGCAGCTGCTGCAGGCCGCTGCCGCAAGCCGCGCGCCGGCGGCCTGCCTC
This sequence comes from uncultured Lysobacteraceae bacterium, assembly GCA_946480705.1. Next base: position 2,974 of record CAMLLF010000258.1, read on the forward strand.
GAACGCCTCGTGCGCCTGCTGCACGCCATCGTGCGCCGCGCCGCCTACCTCGTCCTGCTCGACGAACAGCCCGGCGCGCGCAAGCGCCTGATCGCCCTGTTCGCCGACAGCGCCTGGCTCGCCGAACGCGTGATCGCGCATCCGCTGCTGATCGACGACCTGTTCGATCCGCGCCTGGATGCCGTGCCCATCGACCGCAGCGCGATCGCGAGCGAAATCGCGCGCCGCGTCGACACGCTCGAAGCCGCCGAGCCCGACCCCGAAGCCGAAATCGAACTGCTGCAGGAGCTCAAGCACAGCCTCGGCTTTCGCCTCGGCCTCGCCTTCCTCGGCAAGCGCGCCGACGCCGTCGCGACCTCGCGACGGCTCGCCGTGCTTGCCGAAACCATCGTCGCCACCGTGCTCGCGCAGGCCGAGCGCGATGCGATCCGTCAGCACGGCCGCCTGCCCGGACACATCGGTCACGGCACCGGTCTCGCCATCGTCGGCTACGGCTCGCTCGGCGCCGCCGAACTCGGCTTCGCCTCCGACCTCGACCTCGTCTTCCTTTACGACGAAGCGCTCGGACAGGTCGAAAGCGACGGCCCGAAACCGCTCGACGGCCAGCGCTACTACGCGCGCATCGCGCAGCGCGTCGTGCATCTGCTGACCACGATGACCCGCGCCGGCCGCCTCTACGAAGTCGACGTCCGCCTGCGCCCCGACGGCGGCAAAGGCCTGCTCGTCACCAGCGTACAGGGCTTCGCCGACTACCAGCGCGAACGCGCGTGGACCTGGGAACACCAGGCGCTGGTGCGCTCACGGCTGCTCGCCGGCGACGGCCCGCTCGCGCGCCGCTTCGCCGAGGCCCGCGCCGCCGTACTCGCACTGCCGCGCGACCGCGACGACGTGTTCAGACACGTCGCCACGATGCGCGCGCGCTGGCGCGCCGAGCGCGATCGATCCACCGCTGCCGAACTCGATCTGAAACAAGGCGCCGGCGCGCTGCTCGACATCGAATTCCTGCTGCAGGCACTCGTGCTCGCGCATGCCGCGGCGATCCCGGAGCTGCTGGAGGCCAGCGACAGCGCGAGCCTCATCCGCATCGCGGCCAAGCATGCGTTGCTGACGCAAGAACAGGGCGAAGCGCTGGCCAGGGCGCATGCGGTACTGCTGGATGCGGCGTTGACGTGTACGTTGGATGCGAGGCCCAGGTTGGCGAAGCGGAGCGAGGGGCTTGTTTCCTCTATCCAACGCGTTCTTGAAGTTGCGCTTGCGCTAGGGCTTGCCTTCGCATGACATGGTGGGGCGGGTGCTGGCGATTCGCCTGCGGTCTTGCGCTATCGCTGGTCCTGGCAATCTCCGATGTCGGCGGTTTGGGCGTTGTTGCTTCGAGCCGAAGGATGCTGTTTCGCGTACGGCGACAGAGAATTACCTGCAGGTCAAGCATCGCCGATACGCTTTCGCAGGGCGGTGCAACTCTGTTTGGTGAGATCGCTCTAGGGATGGACCCCGCCCAGATGGACGCCGACAAGAATGCGTTCGAAGAGGAGGCTGGTCCGTTCAGATTTGTAACGCAGCTAAATGTAAAGTCTACATTGAAGCACTCGCGAAACGCTCTCGAGGCAGGTGCGCTACGCTTTTGGCGCGAGGCAGACTTTAGAGGGATAGGTGTATTTAACGAAACGACCTAATTGACATTTCTGCCAAAGATGGCAGAGGGCGAACGAATTTGGAGCGAATGCAGGGCGGCCTTGCGCCGCTCGCGCCTGACGGGAAGCCGATGAACTTGCATCACATGATTCAGAGTAACGATAGTTCGCTCGCGGAATTGACAAAGGCTTTTCATCGCACAAATTCTCGCGTTATCCATATCAACCCAAGCTCAACCCCGTCGGGTATTAAAAGAAAGTCATTCGATGCGTATCGTCGGGACTACTGGAAGAATAGGACAAACGACTTCAAACAATGAAAAGCGCGATTGATTACTACAGCGCCGCGATATCGCTGTTGAGTGATTGCGGTGGGGGATTTTGAGGGCGAGAAGCCGCATGATCTGGTAGCGCGTGCGGAAGAATCCTTGGCGCTGAAGTTTCCGCCAAGCTATCGCCGGTTTCTCTTGGATTTAGGCTGCGGAGCTGTTGGCGGCTTCGAGATTTACGGTGTAATACATTTTGAGTTTGATCGATCTGGTGTCCCCGACGCTGTTTGGCTTACGCTTGATCAACGAAGGCTCGCCGGCTTGGACAAGAAGTATGTCCTGATCGGTGACGTCGGAGACGGAACGCGCTATGCGATTGATACGAGCAAAGTCGACGAGTGCGGTGAGAATCCGATCGTCGTGCTCTCGGTAGACGGTATGCGGAGCGAGCTCGTCTCATCGAATTTTGGCGCTTTTTTTTATGGGGTAGTTCGATCGGAGGCTGGTTTGCTGTGACGCCTGTTGACTCAGGGTTGGCGTGCTTCAAGAAGGTTCTTCTGTCTGATTGCTAGCTCGCTGAATCTTTGCCGCAGCGTTTTCTGCCGCGATTGCGAAACTATTGCAGCGACTGACTTAACGGGGCATTTGAGCAGGATTTTTGTCATGCACAGAGGTGCAAGATAAGTGCATGCATTGTTCATAAGTGGATCGAGAAATTATTGAGGCGTCGAGACCCACTGCTTCACCCACTCCCGCGGCGAAACCCCCGTCTTCGCCGCGAACGCTCGCGAAAATGCCGACGGATTCGCATAGCCGAGTTCATCCGACAGCAGCTTGATCGGCCGCCCCGCGCGCAGTCGGTTTTGCGCGAGCACGATGCGCCAGCCGGTGAGGTAGTCGGCCGGGGTTCGGCCGACGACGTCGCGGAAGGTCGTTGCGAACGAGGTGCGCGACATGCCGGCGGTTTCGGCGAGGCGTTCGAGGGTCCAGGCTTCGCCGGGGGCGTCGTGCATCGCGACCATCGCGCGGGCGATGCGCGGGTGGGAAAGGCCGGTGATGAGGCCGGGGCTGATGCCGGCTTCGTGGGGGTGGTCGAGCAGCCAGCGCAGGAGCTGGATCACGACGACTTCGAACAATCGGTCGGCAAGCAGCCGCTGGCCGCAGCGGACGCGATCGGTTTCGGCGAACAGCAGGCCCAGTGCCGGATCGAGTCCGTCGACGTTCGCGAGCGGTACGGCGATCAGGGCGGGCAGGGCGCGCGCGATCGGGTGTTCGTCTGCGCCGCCGAAGCTCAATCTCGCGCAGGTGAAGTC
>CAMLLF010000259.1 GCA_946480705.1 uncultured Lysobacteraceae bacterium
GACGTCGCCGCAGCCGCGCCTTCCGTTTCGATCAGCGCGACGACCGCGCCTTCGGCGAGTTCGTCGCCGAGCTTGACCTTGATCTCCTTGACGACGCCGGCGACCGTGGACGGCACTTCCATCGTCGCCTTGTCGGATTCGAGCGTGACGAGCCCCTGTTCTTTCTTGATCGTGTCGCCGACCTTGACCAGGACTTCGATCACCGGCACCGAAACACCGCCGATATCCGGCACTTTGACTTCTGTCGTTGCCATTATTTCTGCTCCTTGTCCTGGGAAGCCGCGTTGCGGAAGGCCTGCTTCAGCGCATTGCGGCGCACTTCGAATTCGTCGAGCACGTCGCGCGCATCGGCCGGCGGCGGCGCGACCGGTTCCGCCGCCGCTTCGGCGACGGCATCGGGAACGCTCTCGGGAACGACGACGGGCGCGATTTCCGCGCGCGTTGCCGGCGCTTCCGCCGGAGCCTGCGCACCATCGAACATGCCGCGCAGACGCGCCTGCAGCGCGAGCATCTCGTCGCGTTCGCTGCGCTGTTCGGCGAGCGTGTCCAGACGCTTGCGCTGCCGCTGCGCGGCGAGTTCGCGATACTTGCGGTTCGCATAGTTCAGCGACTGCCGGATGTCCGGCAGGTGGATCTTTTCCACTTCTTCGGGCAGCGAATCGAAGCTGATGTAGTCGTCCTCGATCCACAGCCCGCGGCGGCGCGCGACGATGCGGCTTTCGCGTTCCTCGAAGAACAGGCGCGGCCAGTCGTTGTCCGGAGGCACGCGGTCCAGGCGCAGGAACATCACGCGCAGCGAATCGTGCACGCGCGACCAGGTCGTCCGGCTGAGATCCAGATCGACGATGCGGATGTCCTCGAAGTCCGCGTCCATGACGTCCATGCGCCGCGCAACGATCAAAGCAGCGTGCGACGCATGTCGGCGAGCAGCTGGCCGAGATAGCTCGTGAACCGCGCCGCCGACGCACCGTCGATGACGCGGTGGTCGTAGCTCAGGCTCAGCGGCAGCATCAGGCGCGGCTGGAACGCCTTGCCGTCCCAGACGGGTTTCGTCGCCGACCTGGACACGCCGAGGATCGCGACCTCCGGCGCGTTGACGATCGGCGTGAACGCGGTGCCGCCGATACCGCCGAGCGAGGAGATGGAGAAGCAGCCGCCGGACATGTCGGCCGGGCCGAGCTTGCCGTCGCGCGCCTTCGCCGCGAGTTCGCCGGTTTCCTTCGCGATCTCGAACACGCCCTTCCTGTCCGCGTCGCGCAGCACCGGAACGACGAGGCCGTTCGGCGTGTCGGCGGCAAAGCCGATGTGGAAATATTTCTTGAGGATCAGGTTTTCGCCCGAGGCGTCGAGCGAGGCGTTGAAGTCGGGGAATTTCTTCAGCGCCGACACCACGGCCTTCATGAGGAACGCGAGCATGGTCAGCTTCAGGCCGGCCTTCTCGTTTTCCTTGTTCAGCGCGACGCGCAGCGCCTCGAGGTCGGTGATGTCGGCCTCGTCGTGCTGCGTCACGTGCGGAATCATGACCCAGTTGCGCGCGAGGTTCGCGCCGGAGATCTTCTTGATGCGCGACAGCGCGCGTGTCTCGGTTTCGCCGAATTTCGAGAAATCGACCTGCGGCCACGGCAGCAGGTTCAGACCGCCGCCGGCCGCGACCGGCGCCGCCGCGGCACGGGTTGCGCCGCCGGCGAGCGCCTGCTTCACGTAGTTCTGCACGTCTTCGCGCGTGATGCGCGCCTTGCGGCCGCTGCCGCTGACCGCGGCGAGATCGACGCCGAGTTCGCGCGCGAACAGGCGCACGGCCGGGCTCGCATGCGGCACCTTGTCGGGCATCACGACGCTCGCGTCGAACGGCACGGGCGGCGTGCGCGGACCGGCGATCTCGGCGTCGATGCCGGGCCGGGCCGCTTCGGCGACCGCGGGTGCCGCGGCCGGCGTTTCGGGCTTGGCCGGAGCCGGTTCGGCCTTGGCCGGAGCGGCGGCCTTCGCCGGCGCGTCGGCCTTGGCGGGCGCGGCTGCCGGTTTGGCGTCGGCAGCGCCGTCGGCGGCGTCGACGACTGCAACGACCGAGCCTTCCGAGACTTCGTCGCCGACCTTCACGCGGATTTCCTTGACCACGCCCGCGAACGGCGCCGGCACTTCCATCGTCGCCTTGTCGGATTCGAGCGTCAGCAGGCCCTGGTCTTTCTTCACGGTATCGCCGGGCGCGACGAGGATCTCGATAACCGGCACGTTGGCGTAATTGCCGATGTCGGGAACCTTCACTTCTTGTGACATACGCCCTCCCAGGCGGCAGATTTCGGGCAAGGCGGCTATTGTGGCGACGAAGCCATGCCTGTACCAGAGCGGATAGAGCGGACAACCCAGCACGCGCCGGCGCATATTCTCTTTGGTTCGCACACCCTCGCCTGCCGGCCGCTAAGCTGGCCGCCGATCGTTGCGGACTGAACACATGGACATTACGGAATTGCGCGCGGAACTTGATCGCATCGATCGCGATCTCGTGCGACTCGCGGCCGAGCGGCAGCGCATCGTCGCCGAGATCGGCCGCAGCAAGCGCGGCACGGGCCGGCCGCTGCGCGATTTCCGCCGTGAAAAAGAAGTGCTCGACAACGTGCGCGGTCATGCGCGCGACGCCGGCATCGATCCGGAACTCGCCGCCGGGCTCATGGAACTGCTGATCGCCGCGTCGCTGACGCGGCAGGAACAGGACACCGTGCGCGCGCTGTCGCAGGGCGACGGCAAGCGCGCGCTCGTCATCGGCGGCAGCGGCCGCATGGGCGCGTGGTTCGCGCGGTTCCTCGACGCGCAGGGCTACGCCGTCGACATCGCCGACCCGGCGCCCAACGCGGCCGGATTCGCCCGGCGCGAACACTGGGACGACGGCGCGATCGATCACGACCTCATCGTCGTCGCGACGCCGCTGCGTGCGGCCGCGCGGATTCTCGGCGAGCTCGCGCTGCGCAAGCCGCCGGGCATCGTGTTCGATCTCGGCTCGATCAAGACGCCGCTGCGCGACGCGCTGCAGAGCCTCGCCGCGGCCGGCGTGCGCGCGACCTCGATCCATCCGATGTTCGGCCCCTCGGCGAACGTGCTTGCCGGCCGCCACGTCGTGCTCATCGATACCGGCGACCGCGAGGCGCTGGAGACCGCGCGCGGCCTGTTCGCGTCGACGACCGCGATCACGGTCGAGATGGATCTCGATGAACACGACCGGCTGATCGCGCTCGTGCTCGGCCTGTCGCATGCGCTCAACATCGCGTTCACCGCGGCGCTCGCCGGCAGCGGCATCGAGCCGGAACGGCTCAAGGCCGTGTCGTCGACGACGTTCGGCGCGCAGCTGCAGATCGCCGAAGGCGTCGCGCGCGAGAACCCGCATCTGTATTTCGAGATCCAGTCGCTGAATCAGCACAACGGCCCGGCGCTGACCGCGCTCGACGAGGCCGTGCACGCGCTGCTCGCTGCCGTGCGCAACGGCGACGAACCGGGCTTCGTCGCGCTGATGCAGCGCGGCCGCGACTATCTGCACGAGCGCGCCGAATAGCGCCGCCCCCTACGCGACCAAAGTCGCAGTCGATCGCGTGGCGGACAGGACTGGTGAGCGCGCCGGGTGTTTGCGTAGTCTCGGGCTTTCCCTGCCGGAATCCGCCATGTCGCGTTCGTCCGTTCTGCGCCAGTCGCTGCTGGCTGCCGTCGCCGCCCTCGCCGCCTCGCCGGCCGCGTTCGCCGAGCGCATTGCCGTCACCGCCGACCGTCTCGTCGATGTCGACAGCGGCGCGCTGCGCGACAACGCCGTCGTCGTCGTCGACGGCGAACGCATCGTCGAGGTGCGCACCGACGGACAGGTGCCGGCCGACGCGCGCCGCATCGATCTCGGCGACGTGACCCTGATGCCGGGCCTCATCGACTGCCACGTGCACATCGACGGCCAGTCCGGCGACTTCTACACCGAGGCTTTCCGTCGCAGCCCGATCGACAACGCGGTCAAGGCGCATCTCTACGCGCGCCGCACGCTGCTCGCGGGCTTCACGACAGTGCGCAACGTCGGCTCGGCGGAATTCATCGACGTCGCGCTGCGCAATGCAATCAACCGCGGCGAAGTGCAGGGACCGCGCATCCTCGCGAGCGGCGTCGCGCTCGGCGCGACCGGCGGACACGCCGACGGCGGCACCGGCTTCTCGCCGTATCTGCGTTTCGAGGGCTACAGCGGCATCGCGGACGGTGTCGACGCGATCCGCGCGAAAGTGCGCTTCGACGTGAAGTACGGCGCGGACGTCATCAAGTTCATGGCCAGCGCGGGAGTGCTCAGCGAAGAGGAATCGGTCGGCGAGCCGCAATATTCGCAGGAAGAAATGAATGCACTCGTCGACGAGGCGCACCGCTGGCACCGCAAGGTCGCCGCGCACGCGCACGGCACCGAGGCGATCAAGATGGCCGTGCGCGCCGGCGTCGATTCGGTCGAACACGGCAGCTTCCTCGACGACGAGGCGATCGCGCTGATGAACAAGCATGGCACCTGGCTCGTCGCCGACATCTACAACGACGACTACATCCTGTCGGAATTCGCGCGCCTGAAGTATCCGGAAAGCATGATCGAGAAGGAGCGCAAGGTCGGCCGCATCCAGCGCGAAAGTTTCCAGCGCGCGGTCAAGGCCGGCGTGAAGATCGCCTACGGCACCGATGCCGGCGTCTATCCGCACGGCGACAACGCCAAGCAGTTCGCGAAGATGACGCAGTGGGGACAGACGCCGATGCAGGCGCTGCAGTCGGCGACCGTGCGTGCCGCGGAACTGCTGGGACGCAGCGACCAGGTCGGCGCAGTGCGCAAGGGCCTCTATGCCGATCTCGTCGCAGTGCCGGGCAATCCGCTGAACGACATCGCCGTCATGGAAAACGTGTCGTTCGTGATGAAGGGCGGCAAGGTCGAGAAACCCGCGGCACCGTGAACGAACGAGGCCCGCGCAGGCGGGCCCTTAGAGAACATCCGGTCGTTCTCGGGATCAGGCGGGAGGCGCCAGTCGTCGTGTGCGTCAGCCGCCCGCCTCATCCGTCGAATCGAGCGGTCAGAACGCGATCGAGAAACCGAGGAACAGTCCCGCCAGCGCAAGCAGCAGCAGGACGAGGAAGATCGCGAAAATGATCTTGGCGATGCCGCCAGAGGCACCGGCGATGCCGGTGAAGCCGAGTGCGCCGGCGACGAGCGAGATCAGTCCGAAGATGATGGCGAGTTTCAACATGGCCGTGCTCCTCAGCCCCAGGCGTTCAGCGCGAGCCAGAGCGACTCGTCGACGGGCTGGGACGGCTGCCGGCCGGGTTCGAGCCCGCGCGCGATCGCCTCGGGACCTTCATCGCGCCAGCTGGCGGTGGTTTCGTTGCGGATATCGTCGACCTGCATGACATCTCTCCGTTGGGGCGAGATGTGTTCCGCAAAGCGCATGCCATGCCGGGAACCGACGCCAAGTTGGCGCCGGCCCTCGGAATTTCCGGATCGGACGACGACCCGCGAGATTGCGCCCTGCACGACCCGCGAAACCGGTCACGTGCAGTTCGCGGCGGAAACGCGCAGCGGCGAAGCCCGCTCCTACGATGCTCGTTTCCCGATTCCCGACGTCAGTCGTCAAGATTGAGCAGGTTCAGACGCGCGCCGTCGGCAAGGCGCAGATCCAGACCGTCTTCGAGACTGTCGAGCTTGACCACCATCGGACACAGCGCGGCGACACGCGACGCGAGCTGCGCGGTCTGCGTATCGATGCGGCGTTCGATGTCGCGCTCGAGCTTCTCCGCGCGTTTTTCCAGTTCGGCCGCGCGCGCTTCGTCGCCGCTCAGCGCGATCGCGATCGCATTGCCGGCGACTTCGGCGAGCACGACCGGCATCAGGTCGCCCATCGCCTTTTCCACCAGCGAATCGAATTCGTCTTCGTTCCAGGGACGCTTTTCGAACGTGTCGTCGATGCGCAGCTTGAATTCGTCGCGCAGCCCGGCCAGGCGGTTGCGCGTCGCGGAGCTGTCGGCGGTACTGGAGAACGCCGCGGCGACTTCGGTCACGGCGACGTAGGCGACGTCGATCGCGTCGCGCGCGATCGCCTTGGCCTGCGGCACCAGCGCGCGCACGGTCGCTTCGTACTCGGCGACGCGTGCACGGTCGGCATCGCTGATCGCGAGCGGCCGGCCGTCGACGAT
>CAMLLF010000260.1 GCA_946480705.1 uncultured Lysobacteraceae bacterium
GCCCTGCAGCACGCGCAGCCAGACGTCCTGGGTCAGATCGCTCGCGAGTTCGGCATCAGCCGCGAGCTTCATCGCATAGCGCTGCAGCGACGCGGCCCAGCGGCGCACCAGCTCGGCGAACGCATCGCGCTCGCCGAGCTGGCAGCGCACGACCAGCAGCTGGTCGGCGATGTCGCGATGCGTGCTTTCCGGCTCCATCGTGAGGTCTCTGTCGTTTCGTCGACACCGTAGTCGGAAAAACCCGCGAAAGGTTCACGGAGGCGGCGACTGACGCGTCGCTCGGCTTCCTCTCCCCCGGCTGCTGTCGGGGGAGGGCTGGGTGAGGAGGGTCTTCGCCTGGTCCACAGGGCGCATTTGCGACAAGCGAACACCGCAGCGCCTGACGTTTTCTCCCCCTCACCCACGCCTCTCCCGGGGCAGGCCCGGAGGAGAGGGCTCTATCGGCGATCTACGCAAGCTTCGCCGCAAAATGCTCGCGCACGTGCCGGTTGATGTACGTGTTCAGTCCGCGCCCGCTGCGCGCGAGGCGCTGCATCTGCCGCACGTGTTTCGCGCCCGGCGCGGACGCGTCGTAGCGATAGGTCCCGCCGTGCTTGAAGCGAATCACGATGAACCCAGGGCCGACTTCGTAGGCGGCGATGCCGGAGTCGCGTTCGAGATCCGCGTAGGCCTGCATGAGCGTGTCACTGCGACGAGTGACGGCAGCTTCCCGCCGGCGGCGTGTTCGCGCCGCGAATTCGGCGTCGCGATGCCCCGGACAGGTTCGCTAGACTGCGCCGTCCGCCATCGTCCCGCCGACCGCATCTTCATGTCCTACCGCTCGCATCGCCGCGCAGCGCTCGACGAATCGCAGCCGCTCGCGCACCGCGCCTCGCATGCGCGCTCCTGCGCGCTGCATGTCGCGAACGGGCTTCGCGTGCAGCGCGAGGCCGTCATCGCCGCGGTCGCGAAGCGGACCGGTGCAGATCTTCACGCGCCGGCGGACGGCGACGCGCTGGCGCGCGCGCTCGACTGCCTCGAGGCATTGCGGCTGCGCCAACTTCCGCTGGACGCGTAGCGCCGCTCAGTCGATGCCGCAAGGCACGACGCCGTCGCGCAGCGGCGTCGCGTTCGGAAACCGGATCGTCGCCGTCGTGCCGCGGCCGAGCACGCTGTCGAGCTGCAGCGGCCAGCCGAAGCGGTCGGACAGCCGTTTGACGATGGTCAGGCCGACGCCGTGGCCGCCGCGCGGGTTGCGGCCGGCATGGAAGAACGGGGTGAACACCTGCGCGAGATCGCCGTCGCTGATGCCCACCCCGGTGTCTTCCACGCGCACGAAGTCGCTGCCTATCGTGACGACGACGCGGCCCTGCTCGGTGAAATGACACGCGTTGCGCAGCAGATTGCCGAGCACCACCGAAAGCACGCGCGGCGAGGCGTGCAGGCAGAAGCTGCCTTCGTGCTGCAGCAGCAGCTGCACGGGCTTGTTGTCGAGCAGCGGCCGCACGAGATCGATCTCGTCGTCGACGACTTCGCCGATGCGGAAATCCTCTTCCGGCAGCCCGGTATCGGACTCGCGCGCGAGGATCAGGAAGGCTTCGATCAGCGCCTCCATGTCGCGCGTCGCCGTGCGGATGCGGCCGATCGAGCGGCGCGCGAACGCGGTGAGCTGTTCCTCGTCTTCGAGCACGTCCGCGGCGACCTTGATGATGGTCAGCGGACTGCGCAGCTCGTGGCTCGCATCGCGCGTGAAGTTGCGTTCGCGCTCGACGAATTCGTCGATGCGGCGCATGAATGCGCGCAACGCGCCGGCGAGCGCCTCGGCGTCGTGGTCGGCCTGCTCGGGCAGCTTGTCGAGTTCGAGCGCGCCGAGGTCGCCGGCCTTCGGATCCCAGTCGCGCACGGCGCGCGCGAGTGCGACGACCGGCGTGACCGCGCGGCGCGAGGCGCGATAGGTCAGCCAGGTCGTGAAATAGATGATGACGAGTACGAGCGCGAGCAGCGCGACGCCGAACACGAGCAGGAACGCATGCACGCGGCCGCGATCGAACACGAGCAGCAGCCGGCCGGGCTCGCCGTCGACGACATAGACGAGATCGTCGCGGCCCTCGATGTCGCGGCCGTGGAAGCCCGGCGCCAGCCCCTGCAGGTCCGCCGGCACGGCGCCGTGCCGCGCGTCGCCGATGAGGTAGGCGCGCAGATTGTAGGTATGCGGCAAGGCCGCATCGGGGCGTGTGCGCAGCCGCTGCAGCGCGTACTGCGCTTCCTCCTCGAGCGCGCGCCTGATCAGATGATCTTCGATGACGACGCCGGCGCCATAGACGCCGATGAGCGTCGCGAGACTGATCGCGGCGAGCTGCAGGAAGAAGACGGCTCGGATCTTGCGCCGAATGCCCCCGGGCCGATCCATCGATCAGGCCTGACTGCTCGCCGCGAGTTCCGCATCGAGATCGGCCAGTCGGTATCCGGCGCTGTGGATGGTGTGCAGCAGCTGCTGCTGGAACGGCTTGTCGATGATCTTGCGCAGGTTGTACAGGTGCGAGCGCAAGGTATCGGAGTCGGGCAGCGTGTCGCCCCAGATCTCGCGCTCGATGTCGCGCCGGCTCACGACGCGCGGCGACTCGCGCATGAGGATGGTCAGAAGCTTGATGCCGATCGGCGACACGACGAGTTCGTGGCCGCCGCGCGTCAGGCGCAAGGTGGCCGTATCGAGGACGAGGTCGGCCACTTTCAGCACTTCCGCACTGACGAGGCGGCGATCGCGCCGGATCAGCGCGCGCACGCGCGCTTCGAGTTCGCGGATCTCGAACGGCTTGACGAGGTAGTCGTCGGCGCCCGCATCGAGGCCGACGAGCTTGTCGTCGAGCGTGTCGCGCGCGGTCAGCATGAGCACCGGCGTGGAGCGCTTCGCCTCGTTGCGCAGGCGCCGGCAGAGATCGATGCCGTCCATGCCGGGCAGCATCAGATCGAGCACGATGACGTCGTAGCTGTTGTTCGTCGCCAGACGCAGCCCGGTCAAGCCGTCGGTGGCGTAGTCGATGCCGTAGCCGCGGCGTTCGAGGTATTCGCCGACCATCTCGGCGATGCCGCGGTTGTCTTCGATCAGCAGGATCAGCCCTGCCGGTTCCTCACGCTGCTTCATGTCCCCTCCTGGCCGGGGCGAGGTCGGTCTTCACATTTGTGAAGATTCGTCGCCGCACGGTGATGGCGGTGTGAACGCGGAAAATCCATCCCGATCCGGCTTCCTAGAACTCCTTCCCCGCCACCGCCCAGACGTTCTCCAGCAGCTTCGGCTGCCCCTGCGCATTCGGATGCAGGCCGTCGTCCTGCATCAGCGCGGCATCGAGCGCGACGCCGTCGAGCAGGAACGGGACCAGCGGCACATTGAATTCGCCGGCCAAGTCCCGATACATCGCGCGCAGGCCGTCGCGATATTGCGGACCGTAGTTGACCGGCAGCTCGATGCCGACCAGCACGGCGCGCGATTTCGCGTCGCGGATCCGGCCCAGCAGTTTCACGAGGTTCGCGCGGATTTCGGCAAGCGGCAGTCCGCGCAGGCCATCGTTCGCACCGAGTTCGAGAAAGACCAGCGCGGGGCGGTGTTCGGTCAGCAGCGCGGGCAGCCGCGCGAGACCGCCGGAGGTCGTCTCGCCGCTGATCGAGGCATTGACGACGCGGCGCTGCTTGCCGTTCGCGTCGAGGCGCTGCTGCAGCAGATTCACCCAGCCGGCCTCGCGCGCGATGCCGTGGGCCGCCGACAGCGAGTCGCCGAGCACGAGCACCGTGCCGGCGGGCGCCGAGGCGGAAGCCGCAAAACTCACAAATGAAAAAAACAGAACAATCAGGAACAGGAAACGCCGCATGTCGCCGACCGCCGATGTCATTTTGAGTGCCAGCGATGTTAGCAAAGCCGTTCTCGGGCCCGACGGCCGGCTGCAGATCCTCGATCAGGTCAGCCTTTCCGTACCCGCCGGCGATTCGCTGGCCATCGTCGGCGCGTCGGGTTCGGGCAAGACCACGCTATTGGGGCTGCTGGCCGGCCTCGACAACCCCGACAGCGGCGAGATCGTGCTCGACGGTCAGCCGCTGCACAGGCTCGACGAAGAAGCGCGCGCGGCGCTGCGCCGCCGCCGCGTCGGCTTCGTGTTCCAGAGCTTCCATCTGCTGCCGGCGCTGACGGCCGAGGAAAACGTCATGCTGCCGCTGGAGCTCGAGGACGGCGGCGACGCGCGGCAAGCCGCGCAGCAGGCGCTCGACGCGGTCGGCCTGTCCAGGCGCCTGCATCACTACCCGACCCAGCTCTCCGGCGGCGAGCAGCAGCGCGTCGCGATCGCGCGCGCGTTCGTCCACGGACCGAAGCTGCTGTTCGCCGACGAGCCGACGGGCAATCTCGACGCGCGCACCGGCCGCGCCGTCAGCGATCTGCTGTTCGACCTCAACCAGGCGCGCGGCACGACGCTCGTGCTCGTCACGCACGACCTGACGCTCGCGCAGCGCTGCCGCCACGTCGTGCGCCTGGACGGCGGCCGCCGCGTGGAAGAAGCCGCATGAACGTGCTGCGTTTCGCCGCACGCGCGCTGCGGCGCGAATTCCGCCACGGCGAGCTGCGCACGCTCGCCGCCGCACTCGTGCTCGCGGTCGCCGCGCTGACTGCGGTCGCCACGCTCGGTCAGCGCGTCGAGCGCGCGATCGTCGCGAGCGCGGCCGAACTCATCGGCGGCGATCTCGGCGTCGCCGCGCGGCGCGAGATCGCGCCCGAATTCTTCGCCGAGGCGCAGCGCCTGGGTCTGCGCACGAACCGCAGCGCCGAATTTCCGAGCGTCGTGTTCGCCGCGGGCAAGAGCCAGCTCGCGCAGGTCAATGCGACCGACGGCAACTACCCGCTGCGCGGCGTGCTGCAGATCCGCGATGCGAGCGGTGCCGATCTCGAGGTGGCCGCGCCGAAGGCCGGACACGTCTACGCCGACGGCCTGCTGCTGTCGGCGCTGGGAGTGAAACCCGGCGACACGCTGGAACTCGCCGGCCGGCCGCTGACCGTCGGCGGCGAGATCCTGCGCCAGCCCGACGGCGGGCAGATGTTCTCGCTCGCACCGCGGCTCGTCGTCGCACTGTCCGATGCGCAGGACAGCGGCCTGCTCGGCGTTGGCTCGCGCGCGCGGCACCGGCTGATGCTGGCCGGCGGCGCCGATGCGCTCGCGCGCTTCCAGGCCTGGGCCAAGCCGCGGCTCAAGGACGGCGCGCAGCTCGTGACCGTGGCCGAAGCGCAGCAGAACCTGCGCAGTGCGTTCGAGCGCGGCGAATCGTTCCTGCGCCTTGCCGCCCTGCTCTCCGCGCTGCTGTCGGGCATCGCGGTCGCGCTGGCCGCACAGCGCTACGCGCGGCGCAAGGTGGACGAAGTCGCACTGCTGCGCGCGCTCGGTCTCGGCAAGCACCGCGTGCTCGCGATCCTGAGCCTTACGGTATTGCTGCTCGGCCTGCCGGCCTGCGTGCTCGGCGCCGGGCTCGGCCTCGCGCTGCAGCAGGGCGTGCTGACCTATGCGGGCAATCTGCTGCCGGCCGCGGCGCCAGCGCCGAGTCCGATGCCGGCGCTCGCCGCCATGGCCGTCGGCCTCGCCGTGCTCGTCGGCTTCGCGCTGCCGCCGCTCGCGAAGCTGCGCGACGTGCCGCCGATGCGCGTGTTCCAGCGCGCGATCGCGATGCGTCCGCGCCGTTTCGACCTGTTGTATCTGCTGCCGCCCGCGGTCGCCTTCGGCCTGATCGCGAGCCAGAGCAGCAGCGCGGCGATCGCGACCGCGCTCGGCACGAGCCTCGCCGGCGTCGCCGCGGCGACGCTCGCGATCGGCCTCGTGCTGATCTGGCTGCTGCGCCGCGTCGGCCGGAGCCTGCCCGGCGCGCTGCGTTTCGGACTGGCGAATCTCGCGCGGCGCCGCGGGCTCAGCCTGATCCAGGCCACCGCGCTCGCGCTGAGCTTCACCGCATTGCTGCTGCTCGCCGTCGTCGGTCCGGGGCTGCTCGCGGCGTGGCGCGCCGACCTGCCCGCGGAGACGCCGAATCATTTCCTGCTGAACCTGCAGCCCGAGCAGCGCGAACGCGTCGAGCGGCAGTTGCAGGCGCTCGGTGCGAAGAATCTCAACGTGCTGCCGCTCGCGGTCGGCAAGCTCGTCGCGATCAACGGCAAGGCG
>CAMLLF010000261.1 GCA_946480705.1 uncultured Lysobacteraceae bacterium
AATGCGATCAACGATGCGCTCGGCCGCTGCTTCGCCGAACACCAGACCTTCCGCATCGATCACTACCTCGGCAAGGAAACCGTGCAGAACCTCGTCGCGCTGCGCTTCGGCAACGCGCTGTTCGAGCCGCTCTGGAATGCCGAGAACATCGACCACGTGCAGATCACCGTCGCCGAGACCATCGGCGTGGAGTGGCGCGCCGGTTTCTACGACGGCGCCGGCGCGCTGCGCGACATGGTGCAGAACCATCTGCTGCAGCTGCTGTGTCTCGTCGCGATGGAGCCGCCGGCCTCGCTCGCGCCCGACGCGATCCGCGACGAGAAGCTCAAGGTGCTGCGCGCGCTCAAGCCCATCGACGAAAGCAACGCCGCGCAGCATTCCGTGCGCGGCCAGTACCGCGCCGGCGCGTCCAACGGCGGCGCGGTGCCGGGCTATCTCGAGGAAATCGGGCGGCCCGAATCGCGCACCGAAACCTTCGTCGCGCTCAAGGCCGAACTCGGCAACTGGCGATGGGCCGGCGTGCCGTTCTATCTGCGCACCGGCAAGCGGCTGCCCGAGCGCGTGTCGGAAATCGTCATCACGTTCCGCCGGATTCCGCATTCGATCTTCGGCGAGCATGCCGGGCCGATCTCCGCGAACAAGCTCGTGCTGCGCCTGCAGCCCGACGAAGGCGTGAAGCTCTGGCTCATGAACAAGTATCCCGGGCCCGGCGGCCTGCGCCTGCGCCGCGTCGCGCTCGACATGAGCTTCGCCGAAGCCTTCGGCGTGCGGAATCCCGACGCGTACGAGCGCCTGCTCATGGACGTCGTGCGCGGCAATCCGACGCTGTTCATGCGCCGCGACGAAGTCGAGGCGGCCTGGGGCTGGGCCGATCCGATTCTTGCGGCCTGGGAGGCCGGGCAGGAAGCGCCGAAGTCCTACACCGCCGGCACCTGGGGGCCCAGCGCGGCCGTTGCGCTGATCGAACGAGACGGAAGAACCTGGCATGAAGATGCACCTTGACCTCGTGCGCGAGCCTGCGATCCGCCGCCGCGACCTGCATGCGAACCTGATCGAGCACGCCTATGCCGACAGCGCGACGCTCGCGCGCGCGCTCGCTTCGGCCGTGGCCTGCGACCTGCGCGATGCGATCCTTACGCGCGGCGTCGGCCTCCTTGCCGTGTCCGGCGGTTCGACGCCGAAGCAGTTCCTGCGCGAACTCGGCCGCATCCGGCTCGACTGGTCGCGCGTCGTCGTGACGCTGGCCGACGAGCGCTGGGTCGCGCCCGACGACGCGCGTTCGAACGCGCGGCTGCTGCGCGACACGCTGTTCTCGGGCCCCGCGGCCGCGGCGCGCTTCGAACCGTTGTTCGAACCCGCGCGCGATCCGTCGGCCGCGCTGCTGCGCATCGCGCGGCGCATCGACACCTTGCCGCTGCCGTTCGACGCGGTCGTGCTCGGCATGGGCAACGACGGCCACACTGCCTCGCTGTTTCCGGGCGGCGACACGCTCGCGCAGGCGCTCGATCCGCACGGCCGCGCGCGCGTGCTCGCGCTGAGCGCGCCGGCCGCGCCGGAGCCGCGCGTCACGCTGACGCTGCCGACCCTGCTTGCAACCGCCGCGTTGTATCTGCATATCGAGGGCGTCGAAAAACGCAGCGTGCTCGCACGCGCGCTCGATCCGCAGACGCGCGGCGAGGACATGCCGATACGCGCCGTCGTCAAATGCGCCGGCGAGCCGTTGCGGATGTATTGGTGCCCTTAAGTGCAGGAACGAGCGAGGAGGAGTGAGAAACGAGTGAGTGCGCGAGCCGCCTCGCTTCGCTCGTTTCTCACTCCTCTTCACTCTCCACTGTTTTGTAGTCGGAGCAACCGATGGCACTGAACCCCACTCTCGCCGCCGTGACGCGCGCGATCGACGAGCGCAGCCGCGCGACGCGCGAGCGCTATCTCGATCGCATCGCGCAGGCGCGCGCCGCGGGGCCGCGGCGCAATCGCCTGTCCTGCGGCAACCTTGCGCATGGCTTCGCCGGCTGCGGCGACGTCGACAAGCAGCGCCTGCGCGACGGCGTCGTGCCGAACCTCGGCATCGTCACCGCGTACAACGACATGCTGTCGGCGCATCAGCCCTACGAACGCTATCCCGAACTCATCCGCGCCGCGGCGCGTGCGCGCGGCGCGACGGCCGAAGTCGCCGGCGGCGTGCCGGCGATGTGCGACGGCGTCACGCAGGGCCGCACCGGCATGGAGCTGTCGCTGTTCTCGCGCGACACGATCGCGCTCGCGACCGGCGTCGCGCTGTCGCACGACATGTTCGACGCGGCGCTGTATCTGGGCATCTGCGACAAGATCGTGCCGGGACTGCTGATCGCCGCGCTGCATTTCGGGCACATCCCGGCCGTGTTCGTACCGGCCGGTCCGATGCCCAGCGGCGCGACGAACGACGAGAAGGCGCGCGTGCGCCAGCGCTATGCCGAAGGCAAGGCAACGCGCGCGGAACTGCTCGACGTCGAGGCGCGTTCGTATCACGCGCCGGGCACCTGCACGTTCTACGGCACGGCGAATTCCAATCAGATGCTCATGGAGATCATGGGTCTGCAGCTGCCGGGTTCGAGCTTCGTGCATCCGAACACGGCGCTGCGCGATGCGCTGACCGACGCGGCCGTCGAGCGCGCGCTCGCGCTGACCGCGCTCGGCGAGAACTGGCTGCCCGCAGGGCACGTCGTCGATGCGCGCGCGATCGTCAACGGCGTCGTCGGCCTGCACGCGACCGGCGGCTCGACGAATCACCTGCTGCATCTCGTCGCGATCGCGCGCGCGGCGGGGCTCGAACTGCACCTCGAGGATTTCGATGCGCTGGCCGGCGTGGTGCCGCTGCTCGCGCGCGTCTATCCGAACGGCAGCGCCGACGTGAACCAGTTCCATGCAGCCGGCGGCATGGGTTTCCTGATCGCACAGCTGCTCGACGCGGGGCTGCTGCACGGCGATGTCGCGACGATCGCCGGCGGCGGGCTCGAACGCTATCGCGATGCGCCGTCGCTCGGCACGGGCGCGACGCTGCAATGGACGCCGAGCACGCGCGAGAGTCTCGACACGAATACGCTGCGTCCCGTGGAAAAAGCCTTCCGCGCCGACGGCGGCCTGCGCCTGCTCAGCGGCAATCTCGGCCGCGCCGTGATCAAGGTGTCGTCCGTGCCCGACGATCGCCACACGATCGAGGCGCCGGCGCGCGTGTTCGACGATCAGGAATCCGTGCAGAAAGCGTTCGACCGCGGCGAATTCACGCAGGACGTCGTCGTCGTCGTGCGCAACCAGGGGCCGCGTGCGAACGGCATGCCGGAATTGCACAAATTGACGCCGGCGCTCGGCGTGCTGCAGGGCCGCGGCCTGCGCGTTGCGCTCGTGACCGACGGCCGCATGTCCGGCGCGTCGGGCAAGGTTCCGGCGGCGATCCACCTGACGCCGGAGGCATCCTGCGGCGGTCCGATCGCCAGGCTGCGCGATGGCGACCGCGTGCGCGTCTGTGCGCTGAACGGCCAGGTCGAAGCACTCGTCGACGCGGACGAATGGAATGCGCGCACGCCCGTTGCCGCCGATCTCGCCGCGAATCAGTTCGGTCTCGGCCGCGAGATGTTCGCGATCTTCCGCGCCCAGGTCAGCACGGCCGATACGGGCGCCACGATTTTCGGAGTCGTCGAATGAATGAGCGGCTGTCCGCGCGCCAGGCGCAGATCGAATCCACGCTGCGTCTCGCGCCGGTCGTCGCGGTCGTCGTCGTGCAGAAACTCGCGCATGCGGTGCCGCTCGCGCGCGCGCTCGTCGCCGGCGGCATTCCCGCCGTCGAAATCACCCTGCGCACGCCGGTGGCGATCGAGGCGATCCGCGCGATCGCGGCCGAAATCGACGGCGTCGCCGTCGGTGCCGGCACCGTGCTGACGCCGCAGGACCTGCACGCCTCGGCTGCGGCCGGCGCGCGGTTCGCCGTCTCGCCCGGCCACTCGCCGGCGCTGCTCGACGCCGCCGACGACAGCGCGTTGCCCTACCTGCCCGGCGCGTCGACCGCGAGCGAGGCGATGCGTCTGCTCGAGCGCGGCTATCGCTGGCAGAAGTTCTTTCCGGCCGTGCCTGCGGGCGGCATCGACTTCGTGCGCGCGCTCGCCTCGCCGTTGCCCGCCGTCGGCTTCTGCACGACCGGCGGCATCACCGCACAGACCGCGAAGCAGTGGCTCGCGCTGCCGAACGTGATCGCCGTCGGTGGATCGTGGCTGACACCGAACGATCTGGTCGCCGCGGAAAACTGGACCGCGATCGCGGCGCTGGCGCGGGAAGCGGCGTCGCTGCGGAGTGGCTAGCCAGGGGGCGCCGACGGACGTCGGCCGGGCGGCGATTCCGGCCCGTCGTCTGGCGTACCTCGCTACAGGCTGAACACCCAGAAGCCCGTCGCGCCGTTGAGCATCGCATCGGTGACTTCGAGTGCGCCGGCATAGGTGCCGAAGTCCATCCGCGCGGATTGCGCGGCGATCTTGACGGCCGACCAGTGGTCGGCGATCCGCGCATGCGTGGTCGCCTTGTCCCAGGTGCTGTCGCGTGTGTCGAACGACAGGGTGCCTCCGACGTGCCCCCGGTGCGCCAGGACGATGATGCCGAGCGATCCGACCAGCTCGGCAACCGATGGCGGATAGTTCGTCGCCGTGCTCAACGACGGAAAACTCACGATCACGGAATACGAGGCGGCCGCGACGCCGCTGTCGTGCACCCGGCCCTGAAAGCGCACGCGGCCGTCGTTCGACAGGGTCGCTTCGCAATGGCCGGTTTGCGTTCCGTTCTTCAGCGGAAATGCGAGCGTGATCGGTTTCAGGCGTTCGACGAGATCCGCGAGACCGATCGGATTGCCGGCACGCAGGCCGCGCGCGACCGTTCTCATGCTCAGCGCGACGGCGCCGGGATCGCGCCGCGATGCCAGTCCGGCCCGAAAGCTGATGCTCACCCGAATCCGCCGTCGTTCGCGCGGACGCCCGCACCGCGCGGGAGGCGCTTGATCGGACGTGCGGCAAAGCGCCCGCAGCTGCGTTTCGGTACGGCGGTGATCTCGCCTGTGCTCACGGGGTCGGCGGTCCCTGGTTCAGCGCGGGCGATCCCGGATCGCGCGGCGGCTCGACCGGGACGAATTCGATACAGGCGGCCGACGTCTCGCTGGGCTCCCGGCAGGGCTGCGGCCGCCATGTGCCGCCCCTGGCCGCGTGACCGATGATGATCGCGCCCCCGACGACGGCGAACGCCGCGAAGAACACGACGAAGGGAGTCGCCGCGAGCGCGAGGATCGGTGTGGCCACGAGCGCCCCGACGGCGGGCGCGGCGCGCAACCGGACCGACGGTCCCGATTCGGCGAAGCTGTGCCAGCTTTCGCGAATCCGGCGGTCCGAGCCTTGCTTGCCGAGCGTGAGGCTGCGGCTGTCGATGATGTCGAGGATGCTGCCCTCGAGCTTGACGCCGAGCGCGCGCCCCTTGTCCAGCAGAAATTCCGCGAAGAAGAAATCCCCGGCCAGCGTTCCGCCGTCATGGAAATCGGCGGACACCGACCAGAAGCCGTTCTGCCAGATCGTCATCTTCCAGGTGCAGCTCACGTCGCCGGCGCTCAGCTGTCCGCTGAAATGACGCACGCCGTCGGTGGCTGTCAGGTCCGCGATGCTGCAGGGAAACGGCCGGTTCTCGAGCTGGCAGACGGCGCGCAGGCTGATGATGGGCCCGTGGAAATTGCGGGAGGTCTTGACGGTCTTCATCGAAACGCCTCATCGCCGGCACGCCGCCGGCCGTCGACGATCACTGCAGTGCCACGAGCATCGGTACGAGACCCTGGCCCGATTCGAGCGGCGCCAGCGCCTTGCCGATGATGGTTCCGAACGAGCGGCCCGGTTCCGACGCGACCATCGCGTGACCGGGCGTGGGCGACGTCGTCAACAGGTCGCCGGTCATGATGGCGCCGAACTGCGCGTCGGCCTTGCAGCACACCTTCCCGAGCAAGGCGACGGGCTGTCGGTTGCCCGACGTCTTGTGCCCATCGAGCACGATCGCAGGCTTGTAGTCGCCGGCACCGGAGATGACGCCCGCGACGCGCTTGTCGTACGCGGCGGCGCACGCCGACAAGGTGCCGTCGTCACCGAGTACCATCACGGT
>CAMLLF010000262.1 GCA_946480705.1 uncultured Lysobacteraceae bacterium
CAGCGCGTGCGTTCCCGACGCCGCTCCGGCCTGCAGCGTGAACGACGGGCCACCGAGATCGAACTGCGAGCTCAGGCGATTGGCCGGGATGTTCGGCATCGAGCCCAGCACTGCAGCAGCCTCCAGCGCCGGGACCAGCGTCGCGCGCGCACGCGCCGCCCAGTCGTCGTCGCGGCCGTTGGTGAGTCGCCAGCGCGCACCGTGGCGCCCGATTTCCGGATCGGGTTCGAGGCCGATCAGCACCGCGCTGCGCTCGCGCGGCAGCGGCGTCGTCTCCGCGAGCGCCTCGCGCGCAGCCGCGAGCAGCGCGAGCTGCTGCGGCAGCGCCTGTTCGAGGTCGCGCGGCGGAAAGCGCAGGCCATCCATGTCGAGTTCGAACGCGTCCATGCGGCCCTCGCGCAGTGCGCGAGGATCTGAATCCCCAGCGCCGTCGCGCGGCGCGCGTTCGTCGAACAGCGCGCGCGTGAACGCCGCGCGATCGGGCGCGTCGGCGATCTTCGCGCCGATGCCGACGATCGCGACGGGACGTGCGACGGGCACGCTGCGTTCGTTGCCGATGCCGACGTCGTCTTCCGAAACGATCAGATGCGCGTTGTTGCCGCCGAAGCCGAACGCGGAAATCGCCGCAATGCGCGGGCCGTCGCTGATCCACGGCTCGGCTTCGTGCAGCACGCGGAACGGCGTCTGCTGCACGGCCGGATTCGCATCGTCGCAATGCAGGGTCGGCGGACGCAGGCCCGCGCGCATCGCTTCGAGCACCTTGATCAAACCGGCCGCACCGGCGACGGTGATCAGGTGTCCGAGGTTGGATTTGAGCGAGCCTATCGGCACGGCGTCCGCCTGCGCGAATACGCGCGCGCTGCTGCGCAGCTCGGTCGCATCGCCGATCGGCGTGCCGGTAGCGTGGCATTCGAGCAGCGACACCTGCTTCGGTTCGATTCCCGAGATCGCATATGCCGCGCCGATCGCCCTCGCCTGTCCGTCTTCGCTCGGCGCGAGAAAACCTTTGCCGCGGCCGTCGTTCGACAGCCCGATGCCGCGGATCACGCCGTGAATCGTGTCGCCGTCGCGGCGTGCGTCGGCCAGGCGCTTTACGGCCAGGAACGCCGCGCCTTCGGCCGGCACCAGCCCGTCGGCGTCGCGATGAAACGGCCGCGATCGTCCGGTCTTGCTGAGTGCGCCGAGTGCACAAAATCCAACATGGAGAAAAAGATCGTCGGCGCGCTGCACCGCGCCGGCGAGCATCACGTCGGCGCGGCCCTCGTGCAGCGCATCGCACGCGAGCTTGATCGCATACAGCGACGATGCGCAGGCGGCGTCGAGGCAGAAACTCCCGGCGTCGAGCGCCAGCGCGCGCTCGAGCATCGCCGCGGTGCCGCCGCTCATGAAGCGGTTGCGCGGATCGACTTCGCCTGCGCCGGTCCACACCTGCTCGCAGAACGCGGCCATCTGCGCGGTCGGGAAACCGAGGTTGCCGAACACCGCGCCGACGCGGCCCGCCGCGCGCGTCTCGCGCAGCGCTTCGCGCGCGCAATGCAGCGTCCAGTGCACGAGCGGGTCGAGCCCGTCGAGCTCGGCGGCCGCAACCGCGAAGCCGCCAGGATTCCAGATCGAGGCGAAACCATCGACGTAGCCGCCGCGGTCGGACCACGCGCGATCCGGCCGCGGCGCGTCGGGTGCGCACAACGCATGCTCGGGCGCGAGACGCCAGCGGTCCGCCGGCACAGGCCTGACGAGATCGCGTCCGTTGACGACGGCTTCCCAGAGCGCCGCCGGGCTCAGCGCGCCCGGCAGCACACAGGCGCGTCCGACGATGGCGATGGGTTCGAACACGCGATCAGGCGCCGTTCGGCAACGCGTGGTTCTGCACGCCGATCATCTCGGCATAGCGGCTGCCGGTCTTGTCGGTCAGCACGATGTCCGTCGTCGTGTCGCTGCTTCCGACGTTGCGGACATAGGCAGTGGCCGTGATCGGACCGACGATCGGCTGCGCGCCGAAGTGCCGCAGCTCGGCGATCGAGGTCGGCAGCGTCTGGCCGCCGAGCATGCGCCGGCCATGCAGCGCGGCGATCTGCAGCGCGCCGTCGAGCGCCGCGACGTCGAGCGTCCAGCGCTCGCCGTCCCAGCCCGCCGCGTCGACACCGCGCACCGTTGCACCGATGCCCTCGTCGGAGATGCCGTGCACTTCGTCGATCAGCTCGAACTGCTTGCGATGGAACAGCAGCTCCGGATAGATGCGTTCGCCGCTCCACGTGTCCAGCGCCAGTTTGGGCGCCTCGCGCCGGGCCTTCGGCGGCTCCGGCAGCAATTCCGCGCGCGCGCTGTAGTTCAGCGCGCCGCGCGCGTCGCGCACGGTCATCAACAGTTGCACGCCGCGATCGCTGGCCAGCGGCGTCGCCTCGATGCGGCAGCGATCGCCGCCGTTTTCAAAACCGGCCAGCCGGATGCCCTTGAGCACCTTGAGGTCGTGCAGGCTGGCCAGCGCCAGACCGGGGCGGAAGCTGCGCGCCGCGCGCGCCATCCATTCGGCGACGAGCACGACCGGCACGACGGGCGTGCCTTTCACGGCGTGACCTTCAAGGAAGGCGTGGCTCGCGCGCGAGACGACGAGCTCCACGCTCTGCACGCGCGCTTGCGCGCCGTCCATCAGCAGCGCTTCGCCGCGCGGCTCGCCGCCGAGCACGAGCTCGATGTCGGCGGCACGCGCATCGCCCATTTCGTCGGCGAACATCTTCGCGCCGGCATCGAGCGGGATCATCGGCACGCCGAGTTCGGCGAAGCGCGCCTTCAGCGCCGGCGTGACCATCCCGCCTTCCCACGGCCCCCAGCCCAGCGACTTCGCGCGCAGGCCGGGGCGCCTGCGCGCCTCGGCCGAGACGACCTTGGCCAGCACTTCGTTCGCCATCGCGTAGTCGCTCTGGCCGGTGTTGCCGCAGCGCGCCGACACCGACGAGAACACGCAGAGCAGCTTCAGCGGATCGGCCGCGGTCGCAGCGAGCAAGGCGCGCAGTCCGCCGACCTTCGTGCCGAACACGAGGTCAAACTGCGCCAGCGTCTTGTCGGCGATGCGGCGATCGGCGAGCACGCCCGCGGCATGCACGACGCCCGCGATCGCGCCCCAGTCCTGGCGCACGCGCTCGAGCGTCGCGGCGAGCGCCGCGGCATCGTCGACCGCGACCGATTCGTAGCGCGCCTGCGCGCCGTGCGCCTGGATCGCGGCAAGCGTCGCGCGGATTTCGCGCGCGCCGAGGATGCGATCGACTTCCTTGGACAGTTCGTTCGGCGTCAGCGATGCGCCGCGCGCGAGCACGACGCGCTTGAGCTGCGCTTCGTCGACGACGCCCGCGCAATCGGCGGGTTCCTCGCCAAGCGGCGTGCGTCCGATCAGCACGAACCGCGCCTTGCACTGCCTGGCCCATTCCACGATGCACGCCGCAGTCACGCCGCGTGCGCCGCCCGAGACGACGACGACATCGCCGGCACCGATCGCGCTGACCGACGGACGCGCCGCGCGCGCGACGCTCTGCAGCGTGAAACGACCGCCCGCGGCCGGCAATGCGATTTCGATTTCGCCGCCGCCGCGCAGGAGTTCGTCGGCGATGGCTTCGGCGAGCGCCGCGTCGTCACGTGCGCCGCGCTCCACGTCGATCGATTTCAGCGTCGCGCGCGGCCATTCCAGCGCCGCGGTCTTGACCAGCGCCGGCACGCCCGCGAGCCACGCGCGGCGCGCATCGGCATTGCGCAGGCCGAAATGGCCGCCGGTGTCCTGCACGGTCACGAACAGCGCATCGTCGACGCCGGCGAGCGCCTGTGCCACGACGAATGCCTCGCGGTTGACCGCCATCGCCTGCGCCTCGTCGTCGACGCGGCGCAGGCCGCCGAGATAGACGCAGCGCGTTGCGCCGTCGGGCAGCGCGTCCACCGCGCGCGCGTCGACACCGTTGCTGCGCAGCGCGGTCGCGACGGCGACGTCCAGTCCCGCAGCGCCGAGCACGTACACCGGTTCGCCGTCGACGAGCCCCGGCATGGCAAAGCCGGCCGCGGGCGCGGGCATGAGTTCGAGCACGAAGCGGCCAAGTTCGGCGCGGCGCATCGATTTCGCTTTCGGCGCCTCGGCACCCGGTGCCGCGGCCGCGGCGGTCGGAGCCGGTGCCGCAATTGCAGTCGGCGTCGCGCCGAGGTACGCCACGATGTCGGCCAGCGTGTGCAGCGCCGCCGGGCGTGCGCGGTCCTTCTCGATGCCGGGCACGCGCTCGGTCATCGCCGCGAGGATTTCCACGCGCTTGATCGAATCGATGCCGAGATCGGCTTCGATGTCCATCGCGAGATCCAGCATCTCGACCGGATACCCGGTCTTTTCGGCAACGACGCCCAGCAGGATGCGCGCGATGTCGACGCCGGCCGCGGCAGGCGCAGCGGCGGGTGCGCTCGCGACGACATCGCCCTGCAGGAACTCGGCGATCTGCCGCAGCGTGTGCAGGCCGGTCATCTTCGTCCGGTCGGTCTGCGCGGGGAGCGCGCCCTGCGCATGCACTGCCGCCAGGATTTCGACGCGCTTGATCGAATCGACGCCGAGGTCCGCTTCGAGATCCATGTCGAGGTTGATCATCTCGGCGGGGTAGCCGGTCTTGTCGGCGACGACGGCAACGAGCAGCGCAGCGAGGTCGATGCGCGGCGCCGGCGAGGGAACGACCGCGGGCGCCGCGGCCGCGGCAGGCGCTGCAACGGCAGCAGGTGCCGCGACGGCAACGGGAGCCAACGGCGCGGTCGGCGCAGGCGCGGCCGTCGCGATCGGCATGTGTGCAGGCGGCAGCGGCGCGGCGATCGGTGGAGCCGCGGTCGCGACCGGTGTCGTTGCCGCGGCCGGCGGCGCCGCACCGAGCAGCGCAGTGAGACCGTTGATCGCGCTCTCGGCCAGCTTGAGGTACTGCGTGTGGCTGTCGCTCAGCGCGCGCTGGTAGGCGGCGTGCGCATTCGCGGTCTGCTGCTGCGCTTCCTGGAACGCGGCGAGCCAGGCCGGCGACAACGGCGATTCTTCGTTCACGGTACGGACCTCGACAACGGGCGCGGATTCCGCACGCGGCGGATTGGAACGTGCTTGATTTGGAGCCGGCAGGCGCGACGGATCGGCCGGCGGATACGGCTTGCCGACGTTGGTGCCGCTGATGGCGATGCCGTGTTTGTGAGTCGGGCGCGGCGCTTGCGCGCGCACGTCGGCAAACAAGGCCGACACTTTGCTTACACGGCCCGCGGCGACGAGCTGCGCGAGGCCCGCGAGCAGCGGTTCGAGATCGGACTTGCCCCTGCGATCGAGCGCGATCGCGTGATGCGTGCGCGTACCGAGGATCGCGCCGACGAGCCCCTTGAGCACCGTGCCCGGGCCGACTTCGACGAAGCAGCGCGCACCGGCGGCATGCATCGCCTCGATCGTTTCGACGAAGCGCACCGGCTGCGCGATCTGCTGCGCGAGAACCGCGGCGACATCGCCGGCGTAAGGCGCTGCGTGCGCATGCGCGTAGACGGGCACGCGCGGCGCGGCGAAGTCGATCGTCGCGAGGAATTCGCGCAACGGCGCGCACGCCGGCGCGACCTGCGCCGAGTGGAACGCAGCCGCAACGGGCAAGCGCTTCGCCGCGACGCCTTGCGTGTCCAGCGCGGCGATGGCATCGAGCGGTCCCGACACGACGACTTGCTCGGGCGCGTTGTGATTCGCGATCGCGAGCGACGGACCGATCAGCTCCCGCGCGCGTTCGATCGAGCAGGCCAGCGCGCACATCGCGCCGCTGCCGCTCGCCGCGGCGTCGCGCATGAGTTCGCCGCGGAAAGATATTGCCGCCGCCGACGACAACCGCCACTTCGACGCCAAGCTCGCGCAACACCGCGAGCAGCGCCATCGACGCGAGGCCGAGCGCAGGCTGCGCGTTCTCGGTGCGCGTGAGCGCGTCGCCGGAATCGCCGAACGCGATCTCGTGGATACGCAGATCGGCAGCGCGATCCCACACGGCGCGCGCCACGTCGAACTGCATCGCAGCCGCAGCGCCCATGCGGTTGTACTGGCTGCCCTGTCCCGGAAACAGCAGCACGAGCGCGCCGTCGGGCGCGCCGACGCCGTAGCTCGTGCCGTCCGGCAGCTGGAACGACTGCG
>CAMLLF010000263.1 GCA_946480705.1 uncultured Lysobacteraceae bacterium
GCGCAACCGTCGGCCGCCGCCACGGCGGCGCCGCGTGAGGAGGAAGACTGGTGACCCCTGCGTTCGTCGTGCTGGCCGGCCTGATGCTGCTGTCCGCCCTCGCTTTCGTCATGCTGCCGCTGCTGCGCGGCGGTCGTCCTCGTGCCGCCCTCGCAACGCGCCGCCGCGCGCTCGACGACGCGCTGGCCGCCGGCGTCATCACCGCCGAGGAACATCTCGCGAAGCTGTCGGCGCTCGAACAATCGCCGACCGACGCAGCGCTGCCGCCGCGCACGCGCAGCGCGTTCAACGGCGCGCTCGCGGTGCTGCTGTTGCTGCCGGCCGCCGCGATCGGGCTGTATCTCGAACTCGGCAACGTCAAGGCGATGGACCCGGTCGTCATGGCCGCGGCCGGCGCCGCCAGCGGCGGCGGCACGCCCGGACCGGACATGGACGCGGCCGTGAAGGGACTCGCGGACAAGCTCGCGAACAATCCCGACGACGTCGAGGGCTGGCTGCTGCTCGGCCGCGCCTACAAGACGATGGAACGCTTCGCCGACGCGCGCGACGCCTTGAAGAACGCCTACGACCGCGCCAGGGACAACGTGGACGTGCAGGTCGACTACGCCGAAGCGCTCGCCCTCGCCGGCGAGAGCCGGCGCATCGCCGGACCGGCGCGCGATCTCCTCGAAGCCGCCGTGAAGACCGATCCGAATCACCAGCGCGGCCTCTGGCTGCTCGGTATCGCCGACTACCAGCAGCAGCGCTACGCCGAGGCCGCCGCACGCTGGGAGCACCTGCGCGCGCAGCTGCCGCCGCAGTCCGACGCGCGCGGCTCGCTCGAAAAACAGATCGCCGACGCGCGCCAGCGCGCGGGGCTGGCCGAGGCGGCACCGGTGCCGGCCGCCGTTCCGCCGGCTGCACCGGCGGCCGCGCCCGCGGCAGATCCCGCTGGCGGCGGCGCTGCGGATATCCGCCTGTCCGTCGAGGTCTCGCTGTCCCCGGCCCTGCGCGACAGGGCGCCGGCCGGCGCGAGCGTGTTCGTGTTCGCGCGCGCCGCGTCCGGCCCGCCAATGCCGCTGGCCGTCAAGCGCCTGACGCTGGCCGACCTGCCGGCGACGGTCGTGCTGACCGAGGAAATGGGCATGCTGCCGAACATGAAGCTGTCGCAGTTCCCGCAGGTCGTCGTCGGCGCACGCATCTCGGCCAGCGGCAACGCGAAGGCCCAGAGCGGCGACCTGCAGAAGCTCTCGGCGCCCGTCGCCGTCGACAGCAAGGCGCCGATCGCCCTCGTCATCGACGAGGTCGTCCCCTAACCGGCATCCAGCCGGTTGTCGGTTAGGAAACCGCAGGGCGCAACAGGCCAGGCGCATTGCGCCAAGTCCGTTGCCGGCCCGCCGTTGAATTGTCGGCGAAAGGCGCGGTGTATTTTTTGTTGGTGCGTACGACGGGTGTGAGACGGCGCAATGCCCTTCGGTTATTGCCCCGCGTTGCATCGACCGCCCTGGACTCAATCGATCAGATGATTCCGCGCCGCATAGCGCACGAGCTCGGCGGCATTGCGCACGTCGAGCTTCGCGAACACGCGCTGGCGGTGGTTCTCGGCGGTCTTGATGCCGATGTCGAGGCGCGAAGCGATTTCCTTCGTCGTCAGGCCGTCGACGATCAGATGGAACACTTCGCGCTCGCGCGGCGACAGGTCGCGGTACGGGTCGGCCGGAATCGGCTTGGCCTGCTGCATCTGCATTGCCATCGCGCGCGTCGCGTGCGCGCCGAAATGCAGGCCGCCGCCGCCGAGGCTGCGCACCGCCTCGATCAGCTCGACCATGGCCGCGTCCTTGCGCAGATAACCGGCGGCGCCGGCGCGCAGCATGTGCAGGACGTATTCCTCTTCCTGATGCATGGTCAGCACGAGGATGCGCATCTGCGGCAGTTCGTTGCGCAGCCGCCGCACGACTTCGATGCCGTTGAGGCGGGGCATCGAGATATCGACGATCGCGATATCGGGCTGCAGCCGCAGACACTGTTCGACGGCTTCGATACCGTCGGCCGCCTGGCCGACGACGAGGCATTCGCCGCTGGCGTCGAGTGCGGCGACGAGCGTCTCGCGTACGATCGTATGGTCATCGGCAACCAACACGCGGATCATGGTTCGCTCCTGGCGGTGCTGCGCAGCGGAAGCTCGATGCAAATGTTGAATCCTTGACCCGGTACAGATTGTAGATCCAACCGGCCGTCGAACAAGTCGACACGGTCGCGTATACCACCAAGTCCGCCGCCTTCGCCGTCGCGCCCCGCGGCCAGCGCCGCGGACAGGTCGCAGCCGCGACCGTCGTCGCGAATATCCATGCGCAGCGACTGGCCGTGCGGGCGCAGCGTCACGGCGATATGCACCTGGCTCGCGCCGGCATGCCTGGCCGCGTTCGACAGCGCTTCCTGTGCGACGCGAAACAGCAGCGTCGAGGTGTCGTCGTCGAACGCCGGCATGTCCTCGGGCAATTCCAGTTCCACGCACAGACCGTCGACGCTGCGCGCGAGCCAGCGCAGCGCCGCTTCGAGGCCGAGATCATCGAGGATCTGCGGCCGCAGCAACCGCGACAGCGAACGCGTGTCCTCGAGCGTCGCCTGCACGAGTTCCCGCGCGCGCAGCAACCCGCCATGACTGGCTTCGGCGTTGCGGGGCAGTTGCGAAGCGATCGTGTCGAGCTGCCGCATCAGGGCGACGAGATTCTGGCCGACCCCGTCGTGCAGTTCCCGCGCGATGCGCCGGCGCGCCTGTTCCTCGATGCGCCAGACCGATCGCGCGAGATGGCGCGTCCGGCGCTGATCCTGCTGCAGCCGCGTCAGCAGCGCGGCGTGCTGCCGCATCAGTTCGTCGATGCGCTGGTTCAGCGCGGCCACGGCGCCGTCGTCAGCGTTCATCGGCCGCCTCGGCCTGACGCGCGCGCCGGTCCAGCAACTGCGCGAAACGCTCGCGCTGCGCCGGCGCTGCCGCATCGAGCAGCGCGGCGCGCGCGCGAACCGCCGCCTGTTCCGCCGCGTCGGCTTCCGCGGTCTTGCCGCCGCGGCGCAGCAGCGCCGCGCCGAATGCGTGCAGGCGCGCCTCGTCGTGCCAGCGTCCGAGCTGGCGCAGCAGCACCTGCGCCTCGCGATAGCGCTGCACGGCGGCGGCGGCGTCGCCGCGCAGGCCGCGCTGCAGTTCCAGCACGATGACGGCCAGCCGCAGCGGCGCCTGTCCGCGGCGCTGCGCCGCCGTGACGAGATCGGCGATCAGCGCATCGGCCTTGCGCGGCGCGGTCGCCAGCGCGGCCTGCGCGCGTTCGATGCGCACGTCGAGCTGCAGTGCGGCGTTGTGCGCCTCGCCGGCGATGCGCTCGGCGTCGGCGAGATCGCGCTCGACCGCCACTGCGCCGTCGAGCGCGCCGAGCCGCGCGCGCGTCAGCAGGAACAGCGCGTGCTGTTCCGGGCTCAGTTCAGCTTCGACGACTCCGGCGAGCGCCTGTGTCGCGGCGGCCGAATCGCCGACGAATACCGCCGCGCGCGCCGCGAGCAGCTTCGCCTCGGAAAGTCCGCGGCGGTCGGCGCGCCGCTCGAAGCCGGCTGCGGCGGACGCCGCCGCCGACGCCGCGTCGGCGCTGCGCCCCTCGGCCAGCGCCAGTTCGCCGCGATAGACCTGGGCGACGTCGATTTCCTCGGGCAGCTGCAGGTCCTGCGCTTCGCGCAGCGACGCGTCGAGGCGCTGGCCGGCGTCGGCGTAGTGGCCGCGACTCAGTTCGAGCAACGCCATGCTCTGGATCACCTGCAACGCTCCCTCGCGATCGTCGATCTGGCGGTACGACCCCAGCGCCTGCTGCCAGTAGACCGCCGCATTGTCGATTTCACCGAGCTGAAAATAGCAGAATGCGACGTTGTTCAAACTTTGCGCAATCAGCGTCGCCTGTCCGAGCTGCTGGCGCAACGCGAGCGCCTCGCGGAACGCGGCCAGCGCCTCGCGAAAATCGCCGCGTTCCTCGGCGACCACGCCGCGGTCGTTGTGCAGGTCGGCGATGCTCGCGCGGTCGCCTAGCGCTTCGAGTACGCCGCGCGCGCGTTCGAGGCTGGCCTCGGCCGCGGCGCGATCGCCGCGCACGGCCTGCACGATCGCGAGATTGCGCAGGCTCGTGGCCTGGCCGCGCGTGTCGGCGATCGCCGCGCGCATGTCCGCGGCGCGCCGGTACTGCTCGACGGCCGCGTCGAGCTGGCCGAGCCGTTCGTAGCCGACGCCGAGCGCGTTGCGCGCCTCGGCCTCGGCGCGCGCATCCCCCGCGCGCGTCCACAGCACGAGCGCGCGCAGCAGATAGTCGTCGACGGCGCGGCGCGCCTGCCCCTGCTGGATCGCGACGCGGCCGAGCAGGAACCACGCGCGCGCGTCTTCGCCGTCGTTCGCGACCAGCGCTTCGAGCAGTTGCAGCGCGCGTTCGCCGCGACCGCTGTCGGCCTCGGCCAGCGCCGCGTCGAGCACGAGGCCGGCGTCGCGCGCATGCGTCGCCAGCAGTTGGCCGAGCCGATTCGCGCGTTCCTCGGGCGCGTCGGTCGCCTGCGCCAGCGCGAGGCGGCCGGCCAGGTCGCGTGCCTCGGCGCGCGTCTGCCGGATCTGCTCGCGCGTGGCTTCGACCGACACTTCCTCGCGCGCGTCGCTCTGGGCCTGCAGCAGCGCGAGCTGCAGCAGCGCGCTCGTCGCCACCACGCCGGAGACGGCCTGCAGCCGCTCGGCCGCAACCGCCGGTTCGCGCGCGTCGAGCGCGGCGAGCGCCTCGCCGTAGGCCGACGCGGCCGGTGCCGGCAGCATCGGCGGCGTCGATGTCGCGAAGGCGGCGAAGCCCTGCAGATAGGCCGCGAACAGCGCGGCCGCGTCGGCGCCGCGAATCTCCACCGACGGCAGCGCATCGGCCGCAAACGCGGCATCGCGCTGCAGACGCAGCACGAACGCGTCGCCGTCGCGACGCAGACTGCCGCGCACCCATTGCGTCACGCCGGCGGCGCGCGCGACCTCGGGCAGCCGCCGTTCCAGCGCATCGCCGTCGAGATCGGGCGCCGCGCGCGCGAGCGCCGCGAGCACGCGCTCGCGCGTCGCGACCGCAACCGCGCCGTCGTCGCGCAGCCAATAACGCGCGTGTTCCTCGATCGCACGTGCGAGCGGCGCGAGCGATGCGTCGTTGCGGTCGACCGCGATCGGCAATACCGCGACGCGCGGTGTCGGCGCAGCGATCTCGGCC
This sequence comes from uncultured Lysobacteraceae bacterium, assembly GCA_946480705.1. The sequence continues at coordinate 5,235 of CAMLLF010000263.1, forward strand.
GTCGCAAGTCCGGCGCGCAACGCCGGCCACTGGCGCCGCACGAGTTCGACGGTGCCGAGCAGCGCACAGACGGCCAGCACGGCGAGCAGCAGCGAACGCCGGCGCTGCGGCGACGGCGGCAGGCGCTGCTGGTCGAGCGCGCGCAACGCCTCGTCGGCATTCGCGAAGCGATGCGCCGGCGTCAGTTTGAGCAGGCGCTCGTCGAAGGCCAGCAGCCAGCGCGGCAGGTCGGGACGACGCGTCGAGAGCGACGGCGGCGGACGCACGAGCCGGCGCATGACCGTCTCCGCCGGCGTGCCGCCCGAAAACGGCAGATGGCCGCTCAGCGCTTCGTAAAGAATCAGGCCGACCGTGTACAGATCGCTGCGCCCGTCGACCGCCTCGCCGCGCGCCTGTTCCGGCGACAGGTACTCCGGCGTGCCGATGATCAGGCCCGTCTGCGTGACGCCGGTCGCGCCAAGGCTGCGCGCGACGCCGAAATCGGTGATGGTCGGCCGGTCGTTGCGATCGAACAGGATGTTCGCCGGCTTGAGATCACGGTGCACGACACCGCAGTGATGTGCCGCGGACAGTCCCGCGAGCAGCCCGCGCGCGAGCGAGAGCGCGGCGTCGACGTTCAGCGGACCGGCACGTTCCAGCCGCCGCTCCAGCGACTCGCCGTCGATGAAGTCCATGCTGATGAACCAGCGCTCGCCGTCGCGCGCGATGTCGTGGATGCGCACGACGTGAGGACTCGACACCTGGCGCGCGAGCAGCAGTTCGTTGCGGAAGCGCTCGAAGGCTTCGGGCTTGCGCGCGAGTTCCGGGCGCAGCAGCTTGATCGCGACGTCGATGTCGAGCGACAGGTCGCGTGCGCGGTAGACGACGCCCATGCCGCCGACGCCGAGCAGTTCGTCGACACGAAACCGGC
>CAMLLF010000264.1 GCA_946480705.1 uncultured Lysobacteraceae bacterium
GCATTGTGCAGCGACGCGCGGCCGTCGGCGAGCAGCGCGTCGTGCAGCGCGCGCGCGGTAGGCGCGTCGCGGCCGCGCGAGGCCAGCGCGGCGCGCAGCAGCGAGAGATCCTCGGCGAACGCCGCGTCGGCGCCGTCGTGCGCGGCGAGTGCGGCGGCGACAGCGTTCGCGTCGTCGAGGCGGTTGCAGCGCTCGTGGATCGCGGCAAGACGCAGCAGCGCGCGCGGATGCCGCGGATCGCGCGCCAAGGCGAAGCGCAGCAGCGCGTCGGCCGCATCGGTCGCGTCGAGACGGAACAGCAGCCAGGCGGCTTCGGCGATGACGCCGGTGTCGACGTCCTGCCAGCGCAGGTCGCGGGCGAGCAGTGCGCGCGCCTTGGCGAGATCGCCCTGCTCGAACGCTGCTGCCGCGGCATACGTGCGGATCTCGGCGTCGTGCGGCGCCTGCAGCAGCGCCCGTTCGAGCCAGCGCTGCGCGACGGCCGCATCGCCGAGGTCGAGCGCGTTGAGGCCGAGGTTGAGCAGCACGCCGGCATGCTCGCCGCTGCGGGCGAGCGCCGCGCGCAGCGCGCCGTCCGCCGCTTCGCTGCGGCCGGCTTCGCGCAGCGCGTTGCCGAGATTGTTGAACGCTTCGAAGCCGGCGCCGGGCAACGCGGCCAGGCGCTCGAACAGCGCGATGGCCTCGGCCAGCCGCTGCTGTGCCTGCCAGCTCAACGCGAGCAGCGTCGACGCGGCGGTATCGTCCGCGTCGGCGGCGAGCGCCTGCAGGCAGGCGTCTTCCGCTTCGCGGTAGCGGCCGTTTTCGATGTGGGCGAAGGCGTCTCGGAGCATGCGGCGGGCCGGTGGGGCGACGCGCCGAGTATCGGCGGCGTCGTTCGGACGCGGCAATCGATCCGGCGCGGTGGCACCTCATTCGCGCAGTCGCGGCAACGCAGGGCGGTCGCGGGTCCGGAAAGTCGGGCCTGTGCGACAATCGCCGGTTCCCGCGCCCCCTGCGCCGCACTGCGTCCGGCTCCCGGCCATGATCATTTCGCACAAGCACCGCTATATCTTTTTCGCCGTGCCGAAGACCGGCACGCACTCGGTGCGGCAGGCGCTGCGTCCGTACATGGACGACGCCGACCAGGAGCAGGTCGGCCTGTTCGTGACGAAACGCTTCGAGGATCCGCAGCTCGGCGCGCTCGGTCATGGCCACCTGAGCGTGCGGCAGGTCGAGCCGGTACTCGGCGCGGTGTTCCGCGACTATTTCAAGTTCGCGTTCGTGCGCAATCCGTTCGATCGCTTCGTGTCGTACTGCGCCTTCATGACGCGCCAGAACGGCGAATTCGCGCAGAATCCGCGCGGCGTGATGCGGCATTTCATCCGCGACCGGCCGCCGTTCGAGCACCTTCTGTTCCGGCCGCAGCACGAACTGCTCGTCGATGCGCAGGGCCGTGTGGCGATGGATTTCGTCGGCCGCAGCGAACGCGCGCAGCAGGATTACGCAACGGTCTGCGCGCGGCTCGGGTTTCCGGCCGATACGCTGGGCAAGGTCAACAGCTCGAGCCACGCGCCGTATGCGGCCTACTACGACGACGAGCTGCGCACGCTCGTCGGCAACTTCTATCGCCGCGACCTGGAACTGTTCGGCTACGAGTTCGCCGGCCCGATCGATTGATCGGGTGCCGTGGCGCCGTGGCGCTGCCACAGCGCGGCGACGGCGGCGATGATCGCGGCGGCGCCGAGAAACACGAGATCGAGTCCGCTCAGGCGTGCCCAGGCGACCGCATAGGCGAGGTCGATGCCGATCGCACCGAAGATGTCGGTGAGGCGCATCCCGAGCAGCATCGCGACGCGCCCGCTCGCGATCATCCACAACGCGTAGGCCGATGCGGCCGCACTGAACGCAGCGGCGCACACCGCGGCGAACGCGGCATTGCGCGGACCGTTCGTCGCGAGGATGCGTCCGATGACGAAGCCGAGCGGCATCGCGAGATAGGCCAGCACGTCCTGGCGCCACAGCGCGGCGAGCGCCCAGACGGCGCCGCCGGCCAGCGCGACCATCAGCGCCGTCGCGAGTCCGAGCGGATTGACCGGCGGCAGCGGCCGCTCAGCGCGCACGGGATTCGTCACGGCACAACGACAGGTAGGACGGCATGAGCGCAGTCGGACAGGACGGGGCGCGCATCATAGCCGCGCCGTCCGGCGGCCGTCTTGCCGACGCACGTTCAGCGCAGTGCGTCGTCCGGATCGAGCAGCCACGCCGACGCGTGGTGGCGGAAACCCACGCGCGGGTAGTAGTCGACGGCGGCCGGCGCGGCGAGCAGCACGATCTTCGCCTGCGGCGCGGCCTGCTGCGTGCGGCGGATCAGTTCGCGGCCGATGCCGTGGCGCTGCCAGGCATCGAGATAGGTCGTGAAGCCGAAATCGGTCAGGCTGCGCGAGATGCCGACCAGCGTCCCGCCGTCCCAGGCGGTCACGGTCAGGTTCGCGTGCGCGAGCATCGCGCCGAAGCGCGCGTCGTCGTCGATCGGACGGCGCGCGCCGAGCGAGCAGTCGGCATACAGGGCGCGCGCGGTCGCCACATCGGGTACCACGTCAGTGCGATAGACGATCATCCGCGGCGGACCTCGTGGCGGGAAATTGGACGCATGGTGTGCTCCGGCTCTTGACGTGGCGAGTATCTGGCTCAGAATTGGCTCCAACTAGAACCGCAATCGCAGCGTGCGAAAGGGCCAATCGTGTATCTCGAACTCGACGGCAACGGGGCGCTCTATGCGCAGCTCACGCGGGCGCTCAAAGCGGCCATCCTCGCCGGCCGCGTCGCCGCCGGCGCACGGCTGCCGGCCACGCGTGTACTTTCACGGGAAATGGATCTTTCTAGAAATACAGTCCTTGCCGCGTACGAGCAGCTGCACGCGGAAGGCTTCCTGGTCGGCAAGGTCGGTTCCGGAAGCTACGTCGCCGACATCGAGTCGGCGCGCCGGCCGCGCGCGGCGCCGCGCGTCGTGCCGACGAGCCCGGTCGCGCGCTATGCGAAGCGCGCGCGCGAAGTCTTCGACGACATCATCCCGGGCCGTCAGTACATCGGCCTGCGCTACAACCTCCAATACGGCCTGCCGCTGACGAATCCGACGCTGACCAGCGCCTGGCGCCGCTCGCTCGCGCAGGCCTCCGCACATGCGGAAATGGACTATCCCGATCCGCAGGGACTGCCCGAACTGCGCGAACAGATCTGCGACTACCTAGCGCGTCGCCGCGGCATCGTCTGCGCGCCGGAAGACCTGCTCGTCGTGTCGGGCACGCAGCAGGCCTTCTTTCTCGCCGCGACCGTGCTCGTCGAAGCGGCCGACGGAGTGATCCTCGAAGACCCGCACTACCGCGGCGCGCGCCAGGTGTTCCAGGCGCACGGCGCGCGCGTCGAGGCCGTCCCCGTCGATGCCGACGGCCTGCGCACCGACCAGTTGCCCGAACGCGGCGCGCGACTCATCGTCGTCACGCCCTCGCACCAGTTTCCCGCCGGCGCGGTCATGTCGCTGGCGCGGCGCCTCGAACTCATCGAGTACGCGGCGCGCCAGCGCGCCTGGGTCATCGAGGACGACTACGACGGCGAGTTCCGCTACGACGCGCATCCGCTCGCGGCGATGCAGTCGCTCGACCGCCACGGCCGCGTGATCTACATCGGCAGCTTTTCGAAGACGTTGTTTCCGAGCTTGCGCCTGGGCTACATGGTGCTGCCGCCGGGCCTGCGCAAAGCCTTCGTCGCGGCCAAGTGGTTCTGCGACCGCGGCTGCCCCGCGATCGAGCAGGGCGCGCTCGCGCGCTTCATGGCCGACGGCAGCTTCGAGCGTCATCTGCGCGATGCGGCCAAGACCCTGAAGCAGCGCCGCAACGCGATGCTGAACGGCCTGCGCCGCCACGCGCCGGCGGTCGAGGTCGCCGACACGCATGCGGGCATGCACCTGGTCGCGTGGCTGCCCGGGGTCGGCCGCAGCCAGTGCGAGCGCCTGATTGCGCTCGCGGCCGAGCGCGGCCTTGGACTTTATGCGATCGAGCCCTATTTCCTGGGCCAGCCCTCGCGCAACGGCCTGCTGCTCGGCTACGCCAGCCTGCCGCCCGCGGACATCGAGGCGGCCATGAAGCTGTTCGGCGCCTGCCTCGCGGAACTGGGCCTCGGCCGGCGTCAGGCCGCATAATCGTCGTCTTTGCCGGCCCCACGGGCCAGGAACCGAACCGTCCCATGGCCGGATACAGCCACACTTCCGAACCGATCAAGCTCGAGCGCGACTGCCCCGCAGTCATGGTGCCGCAGGGCGAGGCCGTCACCTTGCCGGCCGGACAGATCGGCTACATCACGCAGGCGCTCGGCGGCAGCTTCACCGTGTACGTCGAAGGCAACCTGTTCCGCATCAAGGGCGAGGACGCCGATGCGATCGGCAAGGAACCGCCGACGACCATCGAGCTGTCGGAAGGCGCGAGCGACGCCGACGTCGAAAAACTCGTCTGGCAGCAACTGCGCACCTGCTTCGATCCGGAGATTCCGGTCAACATCGTCGATCTCGGCCTCGTCTACGAATGCGATCTCGTGCGCGGCGAAAGCGGCGAGCGCGAAGTGCGCGTGCGCATGACGCTGACCGCGCCGGGCTGCGGCATGGGCGACATTCTCGTCGACGACGTGCGCGCGAAGGTCGAAGCCATCCCGACGATCGCCGCGGCCGATGTCGAGCTCACGTTCGACCCGCCGTGGACGCACGCGATGATGTCGGACGTGGCGAAGCTCGAAACCGGGATGCTGTGACGCCGCGTCAGTTTGCGCGAGGTGCCGCTCGGCGGTTCCAGATCGACGGCGACAGGAAGGCGTAACGCAGCAGTCCCCAGATCAGCGGAACGTGGATCGATGTACTGACCGCGAAGCCGAAGCCCAGCGCGAGTTCGTATCGCCGAGCGCGGCAAGCTCGGTGAAGGACCGCTTGGAATAGACGCCGAGCACCGCGAGATTCACCGCGAGCACGGCTACCCAGGCCAGCGAATGCACCCATGCGCGGCGCAGGCGCCATCCGGCGATGCCGGCGCAGCCGATGCAGACGACGACGGACGTCATGAGCGCAACGTCGTTGATGCCGCGCGAAATGCGTGAGACTTGACTGGCGACGGTCAACACGCCGAGTCCGCCCGCATACAGAAACCAGATGATGTCCCAGGCGCGGTTCCGCGCAGGCGGCCGGCGTGCAGCCGGCATCGCGGCTGAGGCCATGCGCGGCGGCTGGTATGGATTTCGCTCGAATTCGTCCGGTGCGAAATCGATTTCGTCGGGAACGGCGGGACCGCGCGGAGGCTCGGGCTTCGTCAACGCCAGCCCGCGCGATTCGGCTTCGGCCGCAGCCACTTCGCGCGCGAGTTCGGTGAGGGCATCCGAATGCAGACGCCGCAGCAGTTCCGCATCGACGAGATCGGCGTAGCGGCGCTGCAGCGAGTCTCGGGTGACTTCGGTCATTGCCTGTGCCGCGCGGAGGGACCGGCGCTAGCGTAACCGCTCATGCGCGTGCGGGCGCAGTGCGATGCCCGACGCGGATCGATGCGGCGACGTGCGTCCGGCGCGCGATGCAGGCACGCGATGCCCGCCGGCATCGCGTGAGCGCCGGGTTTTTTCACCAGAGCGGTCGGGTGAAGTCGAATTCGGGCGTGGCCGACGCGCGCGCGAACGCGGGTCCGAGACCGTAGTCGACGCCGAGCCGCAGCAGCAGGTGCGCACGGTTGATCGAGTCGACTTCCGGAGCGATCACCGCGCAGCCGGCGGCGTGCGCCTTGCGCACGAGCGCGAGCAGCGTGTCGCTCATCGATTTCGCGGTGCCGAGTTCGGCGACGAGGCCCGCAGAAAGCCGCACGAAGTCGATGGTCAGGTTCTTCAGCGCGTGCACCGCGGCCCAGTCGCGGCCGAAGTCGACGAGGCAGACGCGCACGCCGCTCTGGTGCAGGAATTTGAGGCGCTCGGCCGCGCGCGCGCCGGCGTCGATGAGTTCGGAGCACGGCAGTTCGAGCGTGAGGCCGGTGCCCGACAGATGACGCTCCTTGAGCTCGCGCGCGAGGAAATCCTGCATGCGATCGCCGACGACCTGGAGCCTGGGGCCGCCGCGACGGCCGCCTCGATGCGGGCGTCGAG
>CAMLLF010000265.1 GCA_946480705.1 uncultured Lysobacteraceae bacterium
GGATTGCCGGTCGTCAGCAGCTTCTCGCCGTAGAAGATCGAGTTCGCGCCGGCCAGGAAACACAGCGCCTGCAGCTCGTCGTTCATCTCGGCGCGGCCGGCGGACAGGCGCACCATCGACTGCGGCATCAGCAGCCGCGCGACGGCGATCGTGCGCACGAACTCGAACGAATCGAGCAGCGCGGTGCCCGCGAGCGGCGTGCCGGCGACCTGCACCAGATGGTTGATCGGCACCGAGGCCGGATGCTCCGGCAGATTGGCCAGCGTCTGCAGCAGGCCGGCGCGCTGGTCGCGCGTCTCGCCCATGCCGACGATGCCGCCGCAGCAGGTCTTCATGCCGGCATGGCGTACGTGTTCCAGCGTGTCCAGGCGGTCCTGGTATTCGCGCGTCTTGATGATGTCGCCGTAGAACTCCGGCGCCGTATCGAGATTGTGGTTGTAGTAGTCGAGGCCGGCAGCCTTCAGCGTCTGCGCCTGCTCGCCGCTGAGCATGCCGAGCGTCGCGCAGGTTTCGAGGCCGAGCGACTTCACCGCGCCGACCATCTCGGCGACCTTGCCGACGTCCTTGTCCTTCGGCGAGCGCCACGCGGCGCCCATGCAGAAGCGCGTCGCGCCGGCGGCCTTGGCCTGGCGCGCCTTGTCGAGGACGACGTCGAGCGTCATGAGCTTCTCGGCCTTGAGGCCGGTCGCATAGCGCGCGCTCTGCGGGCAGTAGGCGCAGTCCTCGGGACAGCCGCCGGTCTTGATCGACAGCAGTGTCGAGACCTGCACGGCGTTGGCGTCGAAGTGTTCGCGATGCACCTGCTGGGCACGGTGCAGCAGGTCGGCGAAGGGCAGGTCGAACAGAGCGAGCACTTCCTCGCGCGTCCAGTCGTGGCGTAGGGCTGTCATGGGCGGTCGCCGGCGGATAAATTCGGGCGCGAGTGTCCGGGCCGCGGCGGAGGCTGTCAACTTGAAAGCGCATTCGCCGGTTGACGGCTGGCTGCAGCGGCTCGGCTTCGCGCTGCTGCCGTCGCGCTGCCTGCTCTGCGGCGAAGCGGGCATACGCGCGCGCGATCTCTGCGCCGGCTGCCGCGCCGACTTCGGACTCAACGAACCCTCCTGCGCCTGCTGCGGCCTGCCGTTGCCGCAAGCGGCCGCCTGGTGCGGCCGCTGCCTCAAGCGCCGGCCCGCGTTCGCCGCGACCTGGGCGCCGCTGCGCTATGCGCCGCCGCTGGCCGGGCTGCTGACGCGCTTCAAGTTCGGCGGCGATCTGGCCGCCGGCCGCGTGATCGCCGACGTCGCGCTCGAATGCTGGAACGCCGCGCCGCCGGCGCGCCCCGACGTACTGCTGCCGGTGCCGCTGCACGTCGACCGCCTGCGCGAGCGCGGCTACAACCAGGCGCTGGAACTCGCCCGGACGATCGCGCGCGGCACCGGAATTCCATTGCTGCCCGACACGCTGCAGCGCCCGCACGCGACGCCGCCGCAAAGCGGCCTCGGCGCACTCGCCCGCCGCCGCAACCTGCGCCGCGCCTTCGCCGTACGCGCCGGAACCGTTTTGCCGGCACACGTCGCGGTCATCGACGACGTCATGACCACCGGCGCGACCGCGCAGGAATGCGCGCTCGCGCTGCGCCGGGCGGGGGTGCGGCGGGTGGATGTCTGGGCGATTGCGCGAGCAAGCACGGGGCAGAAATGAGTGGGAGGAGTGAGAAAAGAGAGAAATGCGGTATCCACGCGGGACTCTCGTTTCTCACTCCTCCCGCACGTTCCTGCGCTCACGCAGGCTGCAACGCCAGCGCCAGACAGACCCCCGCCCAGACCGCCATCCCGAGCCACAGGTTGTTGCGGAACGCGGCGAAGCAGGCGGCGCGGTCGCGCTCGCGGATCAGGTATTGCTGCCAGATGGAGAGTCCGGCCGCGGCGGCGACGCCGAGGTAGTAGGTCCAGTGCAGGTCCGCGCGCGTGCCGACCAGCACGAGCGCGAGCAGCAGCGTGCCCATGAGCACACCGAGGATCATGCGGTCGTCGTCGCCGAACAGGATCGCCGTCGACTTCGAGCCGGCGGCGATGTCCTCGTCGCGGTCGACCATCGCGTACTGCGTGTCGTAGATCGTCGCCCAGACCACGTTCGCGACGAACAGCAGCCAGCACAGCGGCGGCAATGCCTGGAACCACGTGACGCTGGGAGCGCCGCCGTTGACTGCGGCGAAGGCCATCGGAATCGACCAGCCGAACGCGGCCCCGAGCACGACCTGCGGCAGGTGCGTGTAGCGCTTGGCGAACGGATACAGCGTCGCGAGCGCCGCGCCGGCGAAGGACAGCTTGACCGTCATCGAATTCGTCAGCAGCACGAGCCCGAAGGCAAGCACCAGCAGCACGATGAACAGCACGAGTGCCGCGCGCGGCGTCACGCGTCCTGCGGCGATCGGCCGGCCGCGCGTGCGCTCGACCTGCGGATCGAGCCAGCGGTCGGCGTAGTCGTTGATGACGCAGCCGGCCGCGCGCATCAGGAACACGCCGAGCGTGAAGATCACCAGCAGCTTGGGCGGCGGAAAGTCGCCGGCCGCGAGCCACAGTGCCCACCAGGTCGGCCAGAGCAGCAGCAGTGCGCCGATCGGCCGGTCCATGCGCATGAGCACGAGGTAGTCGCGCGCGGTATCGCGCCAGGGTTTCGGCAGCAGCTTCAACAGCGCTTCGAGCACGCCGCGCGAGCGCGCCGAGGCGTCGGCCGGATGCGCCGGCGCGGCCTTGTCGCGCGGAGCGGACTTGCCGCCCGATTTCGATGCCGGCGCGGCCGCTTTCGCGGCCGGAGCCGGCTTGGACTTCGTGCCGCGCGGCAGCAGGAACGCCGGCGGTTCGCCGGCCGGTTCCGGCGGCACGACGACCGGTGCTGCCGCGGATGCGTGGGGTGCAGCTGGCACTCGCGATGCGGCGGGAGGACTCGGTGCGGGTGAGGTCGCCGCGGTCGGACCGGGCGCGCGCGCGGCGGCGGGCGGTGTCGTGGCAGGTGCCGGCGGTTTCGCCGGCGCCTGCGCGCCGGGCGCCGGTGCGGCGGACTTCGCCACGCCAGTCGCCGGCGGCGGTGCCGCGGGTCGCGCCGCTGTCGCGATCGGCGCAGGCGCGGCCGGTCGTGGCATCACTGGATCAGCCGGCACCGGCACGGCCGGTCTCGGCGGTGCCGATGGCGGAACGTTCGGCGTGCGCGCGACCGGCGTAGCGGGCGGCGGTGCCGTCGGTTTCGCGGTCACCGGCGCGGCGGGAGGTGGTGCGGCGGGAAGAGGTGCGGCGGGCTTCGGCGTCATCGGCGTTGCGACCGGCGCAGCAGCCGGCTTCGTCAGCGACGGCGACGCGGCCGGCGACGCGGCCGGTCTGGGCACCACGGGCGTTGCAACCGGCGGTGCAACCGGATTCGTCGCTGGCGGCGCTGCAGCCGCCGGCGCGGCGGGCTTCTGCACACCGGGTGCTGCTGTCGACGGCGTTGCCGGTTTCGGTATCGCCGGTGCGGCGGTCTGAGGTGCAGCCGGCTTCGGTAGCGGCGGTGCGGCAGTCGGCGGTGCGGCCGGCTCCGACACGACTGACGCGGACGCCGGTGATGCGGTCGGTTTCGCCGTGACGGGAGCAGCGCCGGTCGGCGTCGACGCCGGCGGCGTTGCGGGCTGAGGCGGAGCCGGCTTCGGCACGGCGGGCGCCGTGACCGGCGTCGAAGAAACCGCGGGCGCAGCCGCGGCAGGCGTAGCCGATGGTTGCGGCGGCGGCGCGGATGGTCGCGCCGATGCCGGATCCGCCGCTGGCGCTGCTGCTACAGGCTTCGCCGCGCGCGGCGCGCGTGCGCGCGGTGCCGTTGCGGCCTCGGTGTCGTCCGTCGCGACCGCTTTCGTCGCGCGCGGCGCGCGCGCTTGCGGCGTCGTCACCGTCGCCGCTCGCCGCGCCCGCTTCCGCCGCGGCCGGCTTGCGCGGCGCACGCGGTTTCGGCGGCGGTTTCGGCGCGGCCGCGTCGTCGGTGCTGCTGCGGCGGCTGCGCGGCTTCGTGCCGGGCGTCGTTGCGGCGTCGTCCGTATCGGGCGCGTCGGTCTTCTTGCTCATTGCGCGAGTGTAGCCCGCATGGCTAGCGATGCAGCGTGCATCGGGCGCATTGCCGCGCGCCGCTACCGCGCACGCGGCACCGGTGTTTCAGTGCTCAGGGCGAAAAACTATACGTTGCGGTCCCGTCGCCGTTGTCCTTGAGCTCGCGGACGCCGTTCAGTCCGTTCGCCTTGGCCACGTCGGCCTGGCCCGCGCGCGTGCGGAACGTCGCCGGCGCCTTGAGCTTCAGCGGCGCGAAACGGATCGGGCTCGGCTCGATCGCGCTGCGCGCGACCTTCGGATGCGCCTTCAGCCATTCGATGATGACGTCGCGGTTCGTCGTTTCCGACGACATCACGATGTTCTTGCCGTCGAGCCCCGGAATGTTGCCGCTGCCGCTCGCGCGGTAGTTGTTCGTCGAGACGATGAACGGCTGGTCGGGCTTGACCGGCTTGCCGGCGTGTTCGAGCTTGACGATCCGTTCGCCCGGCGCGCGGCTGAGATCGATCGTGTAGGCGAGCAGCCCCTGGATCACGTCGAAGTTGTAGGTCGGCACGCGCGTGTTGATGAGCGGCTGCGCCTCGGTCGAGGCCGGGTCGAGGCGGTTGAAGCGCTCGGCCGCTTTTTCAAGCCAGCCCTTGAGGATCGCGCCGTCGATCTTCACCGCGGCGATGGTGTTCGGATACAGATACAGGTCGGCCGCGCTCTTGATCGTGACCTTGCCGGGCTTCACGTCGCTGTAGTCCTCGGGACCGGCGAAGCCGGCCTTGAACGCGGCGGCGGCCGACAGTACCGGAATGCCGGCGAGGTCGGGACGCTCGGCCTTGATCCACTGCTCGGTGTACTCGCGCTGCGCCGCGTTGACGACGCCGAGCGCGCTGACGTCGCCCTGGTCGGCGAAGTAGGTGCTCATGCGGAACTCGGTCTGGCCGATCGCCGTGTCGACCCAGGCGATCGTCGCACGATGCTCGGCGTCGACGATCTTCGCGATCTCCGCGTCGGGGGCGACGCACTCGCCGTCCTTCGGGCAGATCGGACGCACTTCGCTGTAGCTCTTGTCCTTGACGACCTGCCAGCGGTTGCCGCGGCGTTCGAGCGCGAGCTTGATCACGCCGAGCCCCTTGCCCCAGAAGCTGCCCATGACCGCCGGCACGCCGCGAACGAAGCCGCGCTCGTTGTCGACCTCGGCCATGTTGTTGAAGCGCGACTTCGGGTTGCTCGCGTTCGGGAACGTGTCGTGCGAATGACCGAGCAGCATCGCGTCGATGCCCTCGACGCTGGCGAGATGCCAGTTCGCGTTTTCCATGTCGCTGGTATACGCCGAAGGATTCAGTCCGCCATGCGACACCGCGACGACGAGATCGACCTTCTGCGCGCGCAGCTCGGGCAGATACTTCTGCGCGGCTTCGACGACGCCGAGCACGGTGACCTTGCCTTCGAGATTGCGCTTGTCCCATTTGAGGATCGGCGGCGGCGCGAAGCCGAGCACGCCGACGCGCAGCGGCACGCTGAGCGCGCTGCCGTCCGGCGTGTAGGCGGTGATGTTCTTCTCGACGACCAGCCAGGGCCGGTACAGCGGCTTGCCGTCGCGCGCGTTGTATACATTGGTGAGAACGAGCGGGAACGTCGGTCCCTGGCACTGTTGCGGATTCACGCCGTCGACGGCCATCGGCGTGCCGGTGACCTGGGCGAGAAAATCCAGGCCGTAGTTGAATTCGTGATTGCCGATCGCGCCGGCGTCGTAGCCCAGCACGTCCATCGCCTTGTAGGTCGCGAGCTTCTGCGAGCAGGGCAGGCGTTCGGCCAGCGCCTGATAGTCCGACAGCGCGGTGCCCTGGATCGTGTCGCCGTCGTCGAACAGCCCGGAGTCCTCGGGGGTGCCCATCAGCGCGGGGTCGAAGGAGTAGGCGACCGCGTCGAGGTCACCCGGTTCGAGCCCGGCCTCCGCCAGGCACCAGGCCGCCGACAGCTCGGGCAGCTCCCACGCCGAGAACGGCACCGGGCGCTTGCCGTGCTTGCGCC
>CAMLLF010000266.1 GCA_946480705.1 uncultured Lysobacteraceae bacterium
CCTGCTCGACCCCTACGCCAAGGCCATCGACGGGCGGATCACCTGGAACGAGGCGCTGTACTCGTACCGGTTCCACGACCACGGCGCGTTCAACGACGCGTCGATCAACGCGGTGCGCGGCGAATTCGGCCGCCCGTGCCTCGTTGCGGGCGCGCGGACCCTGTCGTTCGATCCGCAGTGGCGCCACATCAGCGTCGTGCGGCTGATGCTGACGCTGAAGAAGGCGATCGAGCTGTCGCTGCGCCCGGTCGTGTTCGAGCCGAACGACGCGGGAACGCGGCACCGCGTCACGACGACGCTGCGCGGGCTCCTCGGCGGATTCCACGCGCGCGGCGCGTTCGCCGGCGCGACCGCCGACACGTCGTTCTTCGTGCGCTGCGACGACGACACGACGACCGCCGCCGATCGCGATGCGGGCCGCCTGATCGCGCGCGTGGGATTCGCGCCGGCAGCGCCGTGCGAATTCATCGTCCTGCGCGTCGGCCGCGAGCGCAACACGCTGACAGTGGCGCTCGACGACGCGGCAGTGGTGGCGTCATGAGCATCGGCGCCCGTCTCGATCCGCTGCTCGCGTACAACTTCCAGGTCAGCCTCATCGATGCGCAGGCGACCTCCGCCGGCGCCGTGACGTCGATCGCGCTGTCTCCGGTCGTCGCCAATCCGCTGGCGGGCTTCAACGAATGCAGCGGCCTCGACGCGACGCTCGACGTCGAGAAATACGAGGAAGGCGGCAACAACGGCACCGTGCTGCTGTTCCCGAAGCGCCACAAGTACGGCGAGATCACGCTGCGCCGCGGCGCTGCGGTGAATCACGACCTGTTCCACTGGTTCTACAACGTGAGCCAGGGCGTCGTGCTGCGCAAGGACGGCGTGATCACGCTGCTCGACGCGCGGCACCGCCCGCACACGGCATGGGGCTTCCGGCGCGGGCTGCCGGTGAAGTTCAGCGCGCCGACGTTCAACGCGCAGCAGAACGCGGTCGCGATCGAGTCGATCACGATCGCGCACGAAGGCCTTTATCTGCTCGACGGCGCATCCGGCCTCGCGGCCGCAGTCGGCGGCGTCGTCGACGCGATCGGAGACCTCTTTTGAGCACGCAGATCATCGTCGACGAAGTGGTCAGCCGGCTGCATGCCGTCGACGGCGGCAGCGCGATGTCGGCCGATGCGGTGCGCCAGCTGATCGACGCCGTGCTGCCGGCGGTGCGCGAGATGCTCGCGCACGAGCGGCGCGTCGCCGGCGAGCGCGCGACCGACAACGGCTATGCCGACAGGCTCGACGGAGGCGCGCGATGAGCCCCGCCGACTTCGGCGGTCCGGGGTCGGTCGTCGCCACGCGGATGGCGGTCGAGGACTTCGGGGGCAAGGTGCTCGGCAACCACATCGACTACGAGGTGACGATCGAGGATCCGAAGGTGTTCACGCGGCCGTGGAAGATGAGCATGCCGCTCTACCGCCGCATCGAGAAGAACGCGCAGCTCGCCGAGATCAACATCCCGGGTCTCGACGCGCCGATCCAGCAGTTCGTGCGCGGCCAGGCCGAGCGCCTGACGCTCGAACTGTTCTGCGACACGACCGAGGACGGCATCGGCGCGAACGCGCGCTCGGTCACCGCGGAAACCGACAAGTTCTTCCAGCTCGTCAAGATCATTCCGACGCTGCACGCACCGCCCGTCGTCACGTTCTCGTGGCACGACGAATTTCCGGGCAACCGGCTCGGCGAACAGTGGGGCAACCAGCGGCGCACGAGTTTCACCGGCATGGCCGAAAGCGTGCGCCAGAAGTTCACGATGTTCAGCCCCGAGGGCGTTCCGCTGCGCGCGACCGTCACGCTGGTGCTGCGCGAGTGGCGGCCGATCGAGCAGCAGTTCAACGAACTGAACCTCTCCTCGCCCGACCGCACGCATGCCCACGTGCTCGCGGCCGGCGAGACGCTCAGCGCGCTCGCCGCGCGCTACTACGAACGTCCGGGGCTGTGGCGCCCGATCGCCGAGGCCAACGGCATCGACGATCCGCGCCGCCTGACGCCGGGTGCGGTCCTCCTGATTCCGGCGCAGCGCTGAGCCATGTCCGACGCCGAGCCCACCTACGCCACGCTCACCGACGAATCCGCGGGCCGCGCGCGCGGCTTTCGCGTGCCGCGCTTCGAGCTGCTGATCGACGGCGTCGCGCCGCCGAACGACGTGCTGCGCGACATCGTCGAGCTCACCTACAAGGACAACGTCGAACAGATCGACGGGTTCGAACTCGTCGTCGCCAACTGGGACGCGCATCGCCGGCGCTTCAAGTACGTCGGTTCCGAAGGCGACGGCCGCGACGACGACGCGACGGTCAAGGCGCTGCAGACGATCTTCGAGCCGTGCCAGAAGAAGGTCACGCTGCGGCTCGGCTACAGCGGCGAGCTGACCGACGTGATGACCGGCAATTTCACGACGATGGAGCCGAACTTCACCTCCGGGGGTCCGCACACGCTCGCGGTGCGTGGCCTCAACCTGCTGCATCGCCTGCGCCGCAAGAAATACGACGGCAAGTGGCACGAGACGACCGACAGCAGGATCGCGAAGAGCTTCGACGGCCTCGTCGACTCGGAATGGAAGAATTCCGGCCAGGACGCGCGGCGCATTCCGATGCCGATCGAGGTCGACCCGAACGCCGACGAACCGGCGATCACCTTCGTCGGCCAGAAGAACGAATGCGATATCGACTTCCTGTGGCGGCGCGCGCGCGTGCGCGGCTACGTCGTCGAGGTGCGCCGCCGTCCGAAGGGCGACGCGTTCGAGGACTATCTGTTCTTCGGGCGTTCCACCGCCGGCGGCCCGGCGCCCTACAAGCTCGATTTCGGCCGCGGCCTCATCGACGTCAAGGTCACGCTGACGACGGCCAACCAGGTCAAGAAGGTCACCGTCCGCGGCTGGGACCGCGCCGCGCAGAAGCCGATCGAAGAAAGCGTCGACTGGAACGACAAGGAACTGCGCAAGCTCAATCCCGGCCTCGCCGAGATCGTGATGCAGTGCGACCCGCGCGAGGAGCGCGTCGTCACGCGGCCGGTGTTCACGAAAGCCGAGGCCAAGGCCGCCGCGCGCTCGATCCTGCGCGGCAATGCGCAGGAACTCGTCAAGGCGACCGGCAGCGTCGTCGGCCTGCCGCACCTGCGTGCCGGCTCGCGTATCCGGCTCGGCGGCATCGGCTCGCGACTCTCCGGCGAGTACTTCGTCACCGAGACCACGCACACGCTCAACAACTCCGGCTACATCACGCGCTTCACCGCGCGGCGCGAAGACCCCGACACCGGCGAGAGGCTCACCGCATGACGCGCCACGCATTCCACCGACGCAGGAGCGCGCCATGAGCGATCGCGAACGCTCGCAGGGCCTCGTCATCGGCAAGGTCGTCGAGGTCAAGGATCCCGAGCAGCTCGGCCGCATCCAGGTCAGCTATCCGTGGATGTCCGGCACGGAAGAACGCTGGATCCCGGTGATCTCGCCGATGGCCGGCGGCGGCCGCGGCGCGTTCTTCATGCCCGAGATCGACGACGAGGTCGCGATCGCGTTCGACCAGGGCATGTGGGATCACCCCTACGTCGTCGGGTTCCTCTGGAATCCGCAGCAGACGCCGCCGTCGCCGGACGAGCGCCAGCGCATGATCCGCTCGAAGAACGGCCACACGATCCGCTTCGTCGATTCGACCGAAGTCGCCGGCAACAAGGGCGCGCTGATCGTCGAGGACGCGCACGGCAACCGCATCGTGATGACGAACGGCACGCTGACGATCCAGGCCGTCGGCGAACTGCGCATCCTCGCCGCCGCGGTCAACATCATGGGTCGGCCGGTGCGTCCGGTCGGGCCGCCGATCTGAGGGCACGACCATGCCGAACATCGACATCGCCCTGCCCGACGAACTGCAACAGGTGCTCAAGCAGCCGGTCTGCCTCGTGCTGCCGACGCCCGGCAAGGTCAAGATCACGCTGCCGAGCGGCCCGAAGTTCAGCGGCATCGCCGACATCACCAAGCAGATTCCGGACGACTGCTCGCTGTCGTTCTCGCTGGTGCTGCAGCTCGCGCCGTTCCTCGCGAACCTCGACTGCCTGCTGAAGATCCTCAAGGTCCTGCAGCCGCTGATCGAGCTCGTCACGGCGCTCAAGGACGCCGATCCGCTGAAGATCGCCGAGGCCGCGAAGAAGCTCGGCGAAGCGGTGCCGCCGCTGATCAAGTGCATCACGGATTTCTTCGGCGCGATTCCCGCGTTCATCCGCGACCTGCTGTGTCTCATGATCAAGCTGCTGCGCTGCGTGATCGGCGGACTCAAGAGCGTCCTCGCGGTGATGAGCGGACTCTCGCTGCAGATCGCGTCGGCGCAGAGCGCGGGCAACACGGAGCTTCTCGCGACGCTCGAATGCGCGCAGAAGAACGCGGCGGCGTCGGCGCAGGGGATGATGGTCGGCGTCGAACCCGTGCTGATGCTGCTCGCGCTGGCCGAACCGCTGTTCGGCCTCGCCGGCGTCGACCCGATCACGACGCCGGCGCTGGGATCGCCCGAAGACCTCGCGAGCCTGCAGTCCACGATCGACACGCTCGATCAGCTGGTCAAGACGCTGCAGCTCGTCGCCGACGCGCTCGGAGGCTGCAACGGATGAATCCGACCCGCGCCTTCCTCGGCTCCGGCCTCAAGTTTCCGCTGCAGACGACGCCGCGCGGCGCGCTCGCGACGTCGCGCGAAGAGCAGCGCATCGAGGAATCGATCTTCATCATCCTCGGCACGCGCCGCGGCGAGCGGCTCATGCAGCCGCAGTTCGGCTGCGCGATCCACGATCTCCTGTTCGCGCCGAACAACAGCGCGACGCGCACGCGCGCGGTCGACGCGGTGCGACGCGCGCTCGTCGCGCACGAGACGCGCATCGACGTCCTCAACGTCGCCGCGCAGACCGACCCGGTCGAACCGAGCCTGCTGCTGCTGCGCGTCGACTACCGCATTCGCGCGAACAACGCGATGGGCAACCTCGTCTACCCGTTCTACATCACGGAGGCCGCCTGACCATGGCTCTGCGCGATCAGTATCCGGTCATCGACGACCGACGCTACGCCGATCTCGTCGCCGAGGCGCGCACGCGCATTCCGCGCTACACGCCGGAGTGGACCGACCTCAACGAGAACGAGCCCGGCATGGCGATCGTCGAACTGTTCGGCTGGATGACCGAACTGTTGACCTATCGCCTGGGCAAAGTGCCCAAGCTCAACTATCTGAAGTTCCTCGAACTCGTCGGCATCGAGCTGACGCCGGCCGCGCCGGCGGCGGCCGAAGTCGTCCTGCCCATGCTGCCGACGTTCGCCGCCGGCTACACCATCGTGCCCGCGCGCACGCAGCTGTCGGCGCAGCCGACCGGCGCGGACGCGCCGGTCGTGTTCGAGACCGAGCGCGCGCTGATCGCGCTCGTCGCGCAACTCGACGCCGTGCAGATCGACACCGGTTTCGAAGTGCTCGACGCGAGCGCCGCGAATGCCGCGGCCGACGTCGGCTTCCGGCCGTTCGGCTCGAACCCGCGGCCGGGCGCTGCGCTGATGCTCGGGTTCGACAGCGCGTTCGCGTTTCCGGCCGTGACGATCGATCTCATGATCTGGATCCAGTCGCGCGCGGCGCGCGGGCCGCTCGTGGCCCGCGCCGGCGACGCGCCGCCGCCGCCCGTGACGCTGCAATGGGAATTCTGGGACGGCAAGGACTGGCGCGCGCTCGACGCGCAGCGCGACGACACCGCGGCGTTCAGCCGCAGCGGGCACGTCGTGCTGTCCGCGCCGCCCGCGAACGCGTTCGTCAGGACCGTGCGCGGCAAGATCGCCGCGCCGCGCTACTGGCTGCGCGCGCGACTCGTCGACGGCGCGTACCAGACCGCGCCCGAGGTCCTTGCGGTGCGCACGAACACCGCGACCGTGCGGCAGGCGCAGAGCGTCGACGCGGAAATCCTCGGCCGCAGCAGCGGCCGGCCCGACCAGGTGGTCGGCGGGGCGGTGGGGGACGACCCGGTCTCCGAGTCGCTGCCGTTCGCGCCGGGTGACGTGCTCGTGATGCAGGAGCC
>CAMLLF010000267.1 GCA_946480705.1 uncultured Lysobacteraceae bacterium
CCGGACCCACGGGTCGCGCGACGCCTTGGCGCCGTTGCGCCTGCGGCGCTGCGCTTGGTCTTCTTCTTCGCCGGAGTCCTCCGGGCCGCGGTTCCGGTCGCGGCCTTGGCCGGAGCCTTCTTCGCGACGGACTTCTTCGTTGCGGCCTTCGCCGCCGCGCGCTTCTTCGCCGCGGCCTTTTTCGTCGCGACGTTCTTCACGGCCGCCTTCGCACCGATGCTGCGGCGCCGCCCACCGCTTCGCGTCCGCTCATTCATTGTCCTGCCCCCGGTAGCCGCCGTGCAGCAGCGCGAACGGCTCGCGCACGTCATGGCCGAAATACATCGCACGCAGCGCCGAGCCCGATGCGCCGCCGGCGTGGCGTCGCTGGCGTTCGAGCCGGCCTGCGCTGCCGCAGTGCTTGACGATGCAGTAGCGGATCGCCTCGCGGCCCTTGCGCGGATCGACGATCAGCGTCGCGCCGCCGCGGAACCAGAACCAGCCGTTGCGCTTGTCCTTGCCGTCGATCGGCACGGGTCTGCGCTGCGTGATCACGATGACGACCTCGTTGAGGAACGTGCCGTCGGCGCCGACGCGGCGGGCGGCGCGCACGCTGTGCACGTCGAAATTGGTGCGCCGGACCGGGCCGGCGGCAGCGACCTCGTTGCCCTGCTGATCGAATTTGCCGACGTCGTCGAGCAGGCCGAGCTGCGCGCAGCATTCCGGATCGTCGAGGAAGGTCTGGTTGAGCACTTCCCAGAGCTTGCGGCAGTTCTGCTTGTTGAGCGCGTAGAGCGCTTTCCGGTCGAGGTCGTGGTTGGTCTTCAGATCGATCTGGTCGAGCGCGGTCGTGAGCCAGGCCGGGCTGCGATCGCGCGGCGTGTTCCAGGCCAGCGACTCCTGCGAGATCGTGCGCACGTCGCGCGGCACGATGCCGCGCCGACGGAACGCTTCCATGAACGCGATGCGGTAGGCGCGGTCGTCGTCGGCGATCGCGTCCATGTCCGATGTGATCAGCGCGCGCAGGTATTCGCCGAACGTGATGTCGACCGGCGGACAGTAGTCGAGTGCACGAATGCACATGTGCAGGATCTGGCGGGCGACCTTGCAGGTCTCCGCGGTCAGGCGCTTCACGAGATCCGGATGCAGGTTGCCGCGCGGCAGCACGCCGCTGCCGGCGGTCGCGATGCGGATCAGCGAATCGGTGCGCCGCGCGACGATGCGCAGGAAGGCCTCGTAGACCGCGTAGACCAGCACCGAGCCGAGATCGTGCACTTCGAGCGCCGGGTCGTAGCGCAGTTTGCGTTCCGCGTCGTCGACGTAGTTGCGCAGCGGGCCGCTGCGGCTCGTGCCCTCGCCGAACTGGCGCGCGAGGCCGCCGAGCAGGTTCGCCGCCGACAGCTTGCCGCGCGAGCGTGCGATCTCGAAGCGCACGAGGTCGGTCATCGTGAAGTGCTGGAACAGCGCGACGATGTCGGCGAACGCCTCGTGAAACGCCGGCACGTCGGGATTCGACGCTTCCTGGAAACGGCGGTGCAGGCCGTCGAGCAGCGCGTGCGACATCTCGTGCGCGATCACGTCGCTCGACAGGCAGGTGAACACGAGCGATCCGGTCGTCGTCGCCGTGTCGCCGCTGGATTCGGCCGGGAAGTAGCCGAACAGCAGCGCGACCTTGGCCGGACTGTAGTACGCGTTGTCGTCGCGCAGCGCATGCGGATAGATGCGCAGGCGCCGCACCCAGCGCGATTTCAGCTTGCCGTTGTCGACATGGCGCTGCGGCGCCCAGAGCGCCTTTCGGCCGAGCGCGCGTTCGAAATGCCGGATCGTCGTCATCGCGACGGCGTAGACCATCTGCTGATGGAACTGCGGATTGCCTTCCGACGGCGGCCAGCCGTCCTGCGCGAGCACGACCGGATCGTTGAGGTCGACCGGCTCGTAGACCTTGTTCGAGGCCGGATCGACGTCGATGACTTCGAGGTACTCGCCGACCGGGCCGGGCCGCAGACGCTCGCCGGTCGCCGGCACGTCGTCCCAGGGCAGCCGCAGCGTCGTTTCGTTGAGGTCCGCGAAATCGAGGTTCTTGGCGACGCTCGGATCGAGCGCATAGACGCGCAGGCGCCGGTCGGGCAGCGGCGGCTTGCGCACCTCGCGCACCGGCGCCGGCATCGGTGCGGCGTCGCGGTCCGCGATCACGCGGGCGGGCTGGCCGAGCCGGCGTTCGAGAAACGCGCGCAGCGCGCGCGACGGATTGCCTTCGTCGAGCGCGGCCTGCAGATAGCGGTCGATCGCGGCCGGCGGAATCTCCTCGGCCGGCCGGTCCGGATCGTCGATCGCTTCGTCGACGGACTGATGGCGCTGCGCCATCTGGGTCAGTTCGAGTTCGAGCATCGCGCGCTGCGCGGGCGACGCGGTCAGGCTCACGCCGCCGCCGAAGATCAGGTGCAGCCAGCCCCACGACGCCTTCGCCGGCGGCAGCCGCGTCAGCGCCGCGGCGTCGGGCGGCGCGATCGCGAGCGCCTCGAGCGCGCGCATCACGCCCTGGCCGATCTTCCTGCGCGTCTCCTGGGCGTTCATGCGCGGCGTCGTCTTCGTCGCGCTCGCAAACAGCGCATGACGCACGGCTTCGACGCGCATCCACGGTTCCGGATACTGCAGCACGCGCTCCAGGTGCTCGGCGAGCCACAGCGCGCAGGCCGCGGCGATCTGCGGCGTCGCCGCCGACGTGCCGGCGCCGTCCATGTCGACGATGTTCGCGCAGCCGATCTGCGCCCACGGCACGTTCGGCGTGTACGCGCCGAGCGCCGTGTCCATCTTCGCCTCGGGACCGAAGTTGCCCTGCATCGTGACGCCGCTGAGACCCGCATACGCGCGGCCGTTCGCCATGACGCCGCAGGCCGCGAGCACGCGGCGCCAGCGCGCCGGGAACACGATCGACTTCGGCGTCGGCAGGTGCGAGAAATTGTTGCCGCCCGCGGTCACGAGCACGAGGCCGCGGTCGTAGGCGAGGTTGACTGCATCGACGAGCGCGCGCGAGGCGACGCCGCCCATGCTCATCGACAGCACGTGCGCGTCGTTGTCGACCGCATAGCCGAAGCCCTGCACCATCGTGCCGGTCGTGAAGCGCACGACGCTGTCGGCGATGCGGATCGGGATGATCTGCGCGAGCGGCGCGCCGCCGATGAAATCGACGAAGCCGTCCCAGCCCGGCGCGGCGCCGTCGAGGCGGTTGCCCGCGAGCAGGCTCAGCGTGCCGCAGCCGTGGCCGCGGTTGCTCAGCAGCGGCAGATGGCGCGACCGGTCCGTCGCGTCGTCGGGTGCGCCGTCGCTCTTGACGAAATTGCGCTGCAGATCGCGCCGCAGGTTCTGCGGCAGCGTGCGATGGTCGGGGTCGTAGCCCGTGTCCAGATGCGCGACGCGCACGTTCGCGAGCCTGTCGCCGACGCGCGCGCGCGCCGCGGCGAGCTGGCTGAACGCATCGCGCAGACTCCAGCCCGCGCCGTCGCCCTTGGCCTTGCCGCCGCCGTCGTCCTGGTCGTCGAAGCGGCATTGCTCGGGCGCGTCGACGCCGGTTGCCGCGGCGTCGCGATTGTCGTGCTCCCAGCGCTGTGCGAGATCGGGCTCGGCATCGACGATGCGTCCGCGGCCGTTCGCGGCGAACGCCGAGGCGGCCGACTGTGCGAGGGCGTGGACGCGGTCCCACGGGTGCTCGGCGTCGCCGGCGTCGATGCGCAGCCAGGTCGCGTCGTCGGCCGCATCGGCACCGATGCCGGCGCCGCGAGCCGCCGGTACCGACAGGATCGGCTCGACCGCGCCGGCGCCGAGACCGAACGCGGTTCGCGCGGCGGCCAGCGCCTGACCCTTGCCGCGAACCTTGACCAGCACTGCGTCACTCATGACGACTCCCCGGCGGTCGGCCGGATGCCGGGACGCGCGAAGGCGGCCCTGTCCGGGCATGGCGGTTACAACAATGCGTTCGGCGCGATTGTTCCAGAATGCGGCAAATACGTCATTCGGGAATGGGAGCGCGAATCGGAAACGGGGAATCGGGAATCGTCACAGGCGACGGGAGCGCAAGGCGGATATCCGTCTCCGCCTGCCGGGATCCTTCCCGCTTTGGGCTCCTACGATTCCCGATTCTCCATTTCCGGTTCCCGCTCACAAAGAGCACGTCCCTGTGCCCCTGTTCCAGTGGCCGCAGAGCCGGCGTTCTCTCACCGCCCGCTGCGCAGCCGCGGATCGAGCCACCCGCGCAGCGTGTCGACGAGCGCATTGACGACGATGACGAGCGCGCCGGCCACGAGCACGACGCCGAGCACGAGGGTGTAGTCGCGGTTGAGCGCGCCCTGCACGAAATAGCGGCCGATGCCGGGAATGCCGAAGATCTGCTCGACCACGGCCGACCCGGTGACGACGGCGATCAGCGCGGGACTGAGCCACGCCGCGAGCGGCAGCGCCGCGACGGGCAGGGCGTGCACGAGCAGCAGGCGCGACTCGGCGTAGCCGCGCGCGCGGGCCGCGCGATACCAGTCGGCCGCCATCGCCTCGCTCATGCTGCTGCGCGTCAGCCGCGCGCACCACGCGAGGTTCGGCAGCATCAGCGCAATCACCGGCAGCACGCGGTAGCGCCAGTCGCCGGCGACCCAGCCGCCGGCCGGCAGCCAGCGCAGTTCGACCGCGAACAGCAGGATCAGCAGCGGCGCGATCACGAACTTCGGCAGCGCCTGCGCCGCGGCGCCGAGCAGCATCAGCGCGCGGTCGAGCCGGCCGCCTTCGCGCGCCGCCGCGAGCACGCCCATCGGCACGCCGAGCGCGAGTGCGAGCAGCAGCGCGAGTCCGCCGAGTCCGGCCGATACCGGCAGCCCCTGCGCGATGAGTTCGTTGACGCTGAAGTCCGGATACTGGAACGACGGTCCGAGATCGCCGCGTGCGACGTCGCCGAGATAGGCGAGGTACTGCTGCGGCAGGCTGCGATCGAGCCGGTAGCGCTGCGCGAGCTGCGCCTGCACGGCCGGCGGCGCGGCCTTCTCGGTGTCGAACGGACCGCCCGGCGCCGCGTGCAGCAGCGCGAAGCACAGCGTCACGAGCAGCCACAACGTCACGAGCGCCGTCAGCGCCGCGACACCGGCGCGGCGCAGCGCGGCGCCGAACCGGCTGCGCGCTGCGCCGTCGTCGTTCGCGCGCGCGTCGTTCATGGCGGGTCCTTCCAGCGCAGCCAGCGCGAGGCGTGATGGTCGAGCGGATTCGCCGCGAACCCGTGCAGGCGCGCGTCGACGAGATGTTTGGACGTATAGAAGTAGATCGGCACGACTGCATGCGCGGCGAGCAGCCGCGCTTCGGCGGCGGCGACGAGGCCGGTGCGTTCCGCGCCCGCCGGCAGTGCCGCGGCGCGGCGCAGCAGCGCGTCGAATCCGGCATCGGCGAAGCCCGTCGTGTTCAGCGGATTGTCGCTGCCCGAGAACGTCGCGAGGAAATCCAGCGGATCGTTGACGTCGGCGATCCAGCCGCCGCGGAACACCTGCGTGATCGCGCGTGCGCGGCGGTTCTGCACGAACACCTTCCATTCCTCGTTGCGCAGCACGACGCGCGCGCCGAGCGTCTGCCGCCACATCGACGCCACCGCGAGCGCGAGTTTGCGGTGCACGGTCGAGGTGTTGTAGCGCAGCTCCAGCACGACCGGCTCTTCGCGGCCGTATCCCGCCGCCGCGTAGCGTTCGCGCGCGGCGGCTTCGCGCCGTTCGCGCGGCCAGCGCGCGGCGTCGACCGCGGGCACGGCATGATCGCGCGCGCCCGGCGGCACGACGCTCCAGGCCGGCAGCTCGCCCAGGCCGGTCACGTGGCGCGTCAGGATCTCGCGGTCGAGCGCGAGCACGAGCGCCTCGCGCAGCGCCGCATTGCCGCGCAGCGGCGGCCGCGTCAGATTGAGTCCGAGCCAGAAGCTGCCGAGATACGGACTGATGTTCAGCGCATCGCCGAATTCCGCGCGCAGCGCCGCGAGCGGCTTCGGCGGCACGGTCTCGGTGATATGCAGATCGCCGGCCTGGAAGCGTTTGAGTTCGCTCGCGGCGTCTTCGGTCACGGCAAA
>CAMLLF010000268.1 GCA_946480705.1 uncultured Lysobacteraceae bacterium
GCATGTAAATCGTTTGTAAACCCGCGGCCGCCGAATTTACGTCGCCGCGTCTGTTGTCGCGCGGCCGCCGTTTCCAGACTTGCGCCATCGCCGAAGGAGCGCCGCGATGGCCCTGATGAACCGATTTGCCCGACTGCTGCGTGCCGACGTGCACGCCGTCCTCGATCGCCTCGAGGAACCCGAGACCCTGCTGCGCCAGTCCCTGCGCGAGATGGAAGACGAGTTCGCGGCTGCCGTTCACGCGGCCAAAGCGCGCGAGCTCGAACTGCGCCAGGCACAGACGCGCCGGCGCGATATCGACGCGGCGCTCATGCGCGTCGCCGGCGAACTCGATCTCGCCTTCGGCGCCGGCAACGAGGCGCTGATCCGCAGCCTGCTGCGCCGTCGGCTGGAACACGAGCGCCTGCTGCGACACGTCGACCAGCGCGGCGCGGCGCTCGAGACCGACCTCGCGGAGCGCCGGCGCATGCTCGACGCGCAGCGCCAGCGTCTCGACGCGCTGCGCCAGAAGGCTGCGCTGTTCGATGTCGAACCGGCTGCCGCGGTCGATGCGGCCGCTTCGCCCGGCGACTTCGCCGTCAGCGACGAAGACGTCGAACTCGCCCTGCTGCGCGAACGCCGGCAGCGGAGTGCGCCATGAAGCGGCCGTCGCTCTGGCGCGAGATCGGGATCGCCGTCGCGCTGAGCCTCGCCGGCGCGGTCGGCTTCCATGCGCTGGCCCTGTTCGTCGGTGCGTCATCGGCGCTGCGCCTGACCGTGCTGACGGTCGGCACGATCTATGTGATCGCGCTGCTCTCGGCGGCGCCGATGCGTGCGGGCAGGCTGGTCGTCGCGATCGTGACCGTCGGACTCGGCGCCGGCCTGATTGCGCTCGACCCGCCGCTGCCGGCGTGGGTGCTGGCGCTCACCGCCGGTTTCTGGCTGCTGCGCTGCGGCTACCTGCACGACGGACTCGGCGCCGCCGTGAAAGATGCCGCGTTGTCTACGTTTTCCATCGCCGCGGCCTCGTACGGCGCGATGCACAGCCGCAGCCTGTTCCTCGCGCTGTGGGCGTACTTCCTCATCCAGGCGCTGTGGACCTTGATCCCCGCCGCCGCGGCGGCGACGACCGCGTCGCCCGATGACGGCGGCGCTTCCCGTTTCGACCAGGCCGAGCGCACGGCGGAAGCCGCGCTGCGCCGGCTGACCCTGCGTCACTGAAGGAGACTCCGATGAAACCCGCTTTCATGAAACGTGGCCTCGTACTCGCCTCGCTGTTCGCCGTCACCGCCGGCGTGCTCGCCTGCTATCCCTATGCCCGCGCACCGGGCAAACCCGCGACACCGGCCGCGGCTCCCGCCGAAGCAGCCGCGCATCGCATCGCCGCCGCGCATCCGAAGATCGAAGTCGTCTTCGTGCTCGACACGACTTCGAGCATGGGCGGCCTGATCCAGGGCGCGAAGGAAAACATCTGGTCGATCGCCAGTTCCATGGCGCAGGCGCAACCGACGCCGGAGCTGCACATGGGACTCGTCGCGTTCCGCGATCGCGGCGACGACTACGTGACGAAGGTCATCGATCTCTCGACCGACCTCGACTCGATGTACTCGACGCTGATGGAGTTCGGTCCCGCCGGCGGCGGCGATGGCCCGGAGAGCGTGAACCAGGCGCTGTACGACGCGGTTCACCGCATCTCCTGGAGCCGGGATCCCGACAGCTACAAGGCGATTTTCCTCGTCGGCGACGCGCCGCCGCACATGGACTACCCGGATGACGTGAAGTATCCGGAGACGCTGAAGGCTGCCGCGGCGCGCGGCATCGTCGTCAACACGATCCAGGCCGGCAACGATCCGTCGGCGCGCCAGACCTTCGAGCGCATCGCGGCGTTGGAGCAGGGCAGGTATTTCCAGGTCGGCCAGCAGGGCGATGCGCTCGCCGTCGCGACGCCGTTCGACGAGAAGATCGCCGCGCTGTCGCGCGAAGTGGATGCGACGCGCCTGTACTTCGGCGACGCCGAGGCACAGCGCAAGGCCGAGTCGAAGATCGCCGCGACCGAAAAGGTCCACGCCGAAGGCGCGCCGTGTTCAACGCCGCGCCCGCGGGCAACGCCAACCTTGCCGGCAAGAACGAACTCGTCGACGCCGTCACCAGCGGCCGCGTCGATCTGGCCACGCTCGACACCGACGAGCTGCCGCCCGCGCTGCGCGAAGCCGATGCCGGCGAGCGCCAGCGCCTCGTGCAGGAAAGTGCCGACAAACGCGCGCAGCTGCAGGCGCAGATCGCCGAACTCGGCAAGGAACGCTCGGCCTTCATCGCCGAAGACCTCAAGCGCAAGCACAAGGACAGCGCGTCGTCGTTCGACGACAAGCTGTATTCGACGATCAAGGAACAGGCCGGCAAGAAGGGCCTGTCCTACGACGCCGCTGCGGCGCATTGACACGACCGCCAATGGAGACCGCCATGCGTCTGTCTGTCCTTGCCATCCTCGCACTCGTTCTTGCGGCCAGCGCGCACGCCCACGCCGATGAACCGCCGGTAGCCGACGCGCTGGTCAATCCCGCGATCGACATGTCCGGCTATCTCGCCGTCGCACACGAAGCCGCGCAGCATCGCGCGACGCGGCGCCTCAGCGTCGAACAGTTCCGGCAGATGAGCCGCGAGCCCGGCACGATCGTGCTCGACGCGCGCAGCCGCGAGAAATACGACCAGCTGCACGTGAAAGGTGCGATCAACCTGAGCTTCCCCGACATCGACGTCGCGAGCCTCGCACGCGTACTGCCCGACAGGAACGTGCGCATCCTGATCTATTGCAACAACAACTTCCGCAACGAGGAACGCGCGTTTCCGCGCAAGGCTGCGACGGCGTCGCTGAACCTGTCGAGCTATATCGCCCTGTACAACTACGGCTATCGCAATGTGTACGAGCTGGCGCCGCTGCTCGATGCCGGTGTGGCGGAGCTGGAACTCGTGTCGACGCCGGGGTCGTGAGCGCGTGAGAGAACGACCGCAACACGCGAGGCCGTCGTTTTCGGCCAAGCGCATCGTGCCGAGCGCGACGAAGAACGGCAGGCGCCGCTGCGGGTACACGCGCTTGCCCGTGTCGCCGGCGGGCCACAGCAGGCCGGGCAGGGGGCCGAGACCGCCGCCGATCCCGGGGATCTTGCCGGCAATGCCGATGATGATGATCGTGCGCAGCGTCGCGCTGTCGTCGCCGATGAAGTCGCGACCGCCGATGCCGTCGACCGAATCCCCCTCGGGCACGAAGCGCAGTTTGAATGGGTCGCCACTCGCGCCGGATGTGCCGCGCTGTTCGATGTTTCGGTCGCCGACGTGCCGTGCCCGGCAGCAATGCATTTCCCGCCGTGGCAGGCGATCAGGTTGCAATGACCGGCGCCGGCGGGCACGAAGCGGAAGCGCTCGTTCCACTCGCCGTCGGAGCGTTCCCACCGGTCGGCCAGGCGCCGTCGTCGTGCGAACCGCCGCGCACGTCGAGGTTGCGACCCATCAGGATCCGGGGTTGCTGCGCACGTTTCCGGATTCGATCCGGAGTGGCTGCGCGAGCCCGATCAGCAGGCCCTCGGGACCGCGGATGTAGCAGAGCCGATAGACGTCTTCATACTGAACCACGTCGCCGACGACCTGCGCACCGTGCTTGCGAAGTCTCGCGAGCGTCTCGTCGATATCGCTCACGGTGAACATCGCGCGGAGATAACCCAGTGCGTTCACCGGCGCGGTCCGATGGTCCGCGACGACGGAAGGATCGAGAAACCGCGAAAGCTCGAGGCGGCTGTGGCCGTCGGGCGTCACCATCATGGCGATCTCGACGCGCTGGTTACCGAGCCCGGTAACGCGTCCGGCCCATTCCCCTTCGATCATCGCCCGCCCCTCGAACGTCATGCCGAGCTCGGTGAAGAAGGCGATGGCGTCGTCGAGCGATTCCACGACGATGCCGATATTGTCCATTCGCAGCAATTGGCTTTCCGGCATGGCTGCTCTCGTGTCGGGAGTGGCGGCGTCGCTTCAGCGCAGGCGGCGGGATCTCCGATCGCCGCCGCAGTGGCGAGCCTATCGGCCCGCCGTCGCGTCGATCCTACGGCAGCTCAATCCCGTTCCGGAACACCACCAACGTATCCGCATCGTTGTCCTCTGCGACATTGGCGCTGCTTGTTCCGGCGACGCGCAGCTCCACGGTCGTGCCGGCGGCGGTCGGGAAGACATTGGCCGGAAACGTCCAGGTCATCGTCTGACCGCCCGGGATCGATACCGAGGCATTCAGCGGCCCGCTGCCGTCGATGCAGCCGGTGCCGATGCCCGGAGTCGCACAGACCCATTGCGCGTTCGCGAGATTCAGGCCCGCGCCCGGTGAAGTCGTCGCGAGCGTCGCCATAGCCGCGATAGTGCCGGTGTCGCTCGGCGGCACGGCGTACTCGAGGGTCTGACCGTAGCGCGCGTAGTCGCGCTGGTCGTCGACGTTCATGCCGGGCCAAGGGGGCATACGGTTCCGCGGCCGCGAGGAACCCGCCACCGAGATTGCCGGTCACCCGCACCTGGCGGCAGCAGCGTCGCCGGTGGAAACTGCGCCCCGTCGAAGGTGACGGGGTGATCGCGCATCGATGCGTCGGTAGGAACTGTCCGGCAAGACGGATCATGGAAGCGCACTGTCAGGTCGCCTGCAAGAGGGCTATGGCCTTCCAGGTCCGTTCTCGGCGATGAGCGGAAAAGCCGCCAGTTTTTCGCCGGACATCGGCAGGCGGCGGCGTGGGACGGCTGTGCGTTCTGCCGTGGTGACGAGAGGTCGGGAGCCGAGACGTTGCGGCTTGAGACAGCGAGTCGGGCGCGCTTGCAGCGGCAGTGCTCGGCCGTCGCGTCGATCTCACTGGAACCCGTCGGCGAACAGTTGATCGCGTCGGAACAGCGTCACCTTGTTCTCGGCCGGACGACCGACCGCGAGCCGCTGATTCTGTGAGTCGTAGTCCACGTACAGTTTCGTGCCGCCGTTCGCCTGTGGCGGGATGACGCTGTTCCACGGCTGCACTTCTCCGCGCAGGCGGTAGTTGCCGCCCGTCAGCGTGACTGCGCCCGAGTTCGCGAAGGGGCCGAGGTCCCATTCGCGAGCGAGCGACGCATAGGTGCCGTCGTCGAAGGCGAATAGGCTCTGATAACTGCCCACCGAGTCATTGTCCTGGCTGCCGACGAATGAATTCGCCGTCGACACGCTGCCGACATAGGCCTGGGCGCCGCTGGCCCAGGTCAGCGCGCCCGCATTGACGATCGCGCCGTTGTCCCAGTAGCGGCTGCCGACGACGTAAGCGCCGTTGGCGAGCGCGAACAGCTGGCCACCGACCTGATCCTGCGCTTTCGTGCCGACCAGGGAATTCGCAATGGAAACCGCGCCGACGGTCGAACCGGTCACGCCGTTGCCCCAGGTCGCGGCACCTGCGCCAGCGATGCCGCCGTTGTTCCAGAAAGGACTGCCGACGACGTAGTTTCCGTTCGCGAGCGCCGTGAGTTCGAGGCCGACTTTGTCGCCGGCGGTCGTGCCGACCAGCGAATTGGCGAGGGTCACCGAGCCGACGAGACCGCCGTTGCCGTTGCCCCAGGTCGCGGCGCCTGCGTTCGTCAGCGCGCCGTTTTTCCACATGTAGCTGCCGATCACGTAGTTTCCATTGGCCAGCGGCTCCACGCGACTGCCGATGCGGTCGTTCGCCTTGCTGCCGACGAGCGAATTGGCCGCCGACACGGCGCCCTTGGTGCCGTTGACGCCATTGCCCCAGGTCACGGCGCCGGCGCCGGCGAGCGCGCCGTTGTTCCACAGGGACGAAACGACGACATAGTTGCCATTGGCGAGTGCGACGATGCGAGAGCCCACCTCGTCATTGGCCGTCGTGCCGATCAGCGAGTTGGCGATCGTGAGCGCGCCGGAGCATCCGGCGACGCCATCGCACCAGCGCGCGACGCCGGCGTCGACGATTGCCGCGTTGTCCCAATCGTCCGACGCAATGACGTAGTCGCCGTCCGCGAGCGGCGTGACATCCTGTCCGATCGAGTCTCCCG
>CAMLLF010000269.1 GCA_946480705.1 uncultured Lysobacteraceae bacterium
ATGATGCCGGCCAGAAACCGCGGCGCGACGACGTAGGCCAGCGGGTCGACCGCCATCATCTCCATCGCCGCGAGCTGGTCGGTTGCGCGCATCAGGCCGATCTCGGCGGTGATCGACGTGCCCGCACGGCCGGCGAACAGCAGCGCGGTCACGACCGGGCCGAGTTCGCGATACAAAGCGATCGCGACGACCGTGCCGACCGACGCCGTGCTGCCGAAGCGCGACAGCACCTCGTAGAGCTGCAGGCCGAGCACGAGGCCGATGAACAGGCCGCAGGTCATGATGATGACGAGGCTCATCGCGCCGACGAAGAAGATCTGGCGCACGGTCTGGGCGAAGTGACGCAGGCTGCGCGGAATCGCCGCGAGCACCTGCAGCAGGAACAGGCCCATGGCGCCGACCTGGGCCAGGCCGTCGCCGATCATGCTGTTCCGAGCCGGCTTGTCGTTCATGCGGCGCCCTTGGCGAAGCCGAGATCGGCGGCGTAGTCGCGCGCCGGGTAGTGGAACGGCACGGGACCGTCGGCTTCGCCGCCGAAGAACTGGCGGGTCCAGTCGGTTTCGCCGCGGACGAGTTCGTCCGGGCTGCCGTGCGCGGCGATCTTGCCTGCCGCGATCAGATGAATGTCGTCGGCGACGCGGCGGATCGCCGACAGCTCGTGTGCGACGACGATGCTGGTCAGACCCAGCGTCTCGTTGAGCACGCGGATCAGCTTGAGCACCTGGTTCAGCGCGATCGGATCGAGGCCGACGAACGGTTCGTCGTAGATCAGCAGCATCGGATCGCGCACGATCGCGCGGGCCAGTGCGACGCGGCGCGCCATGCCGCCGGAGAGTTCCGCCGGCATCAGGTCGGCGGCGCCGCGCAGGCCGACGGCCTGCAGCTTCGGCAGCACGATGTT
This sequence comes from uncultured Lysobacteraceae bacterium, assembly GCA_946480705.1. The sequence goes on from CAMLLF010000269.1 coordinate 902, forward strand.
GCGGATCAGCTCTTCCGGCAGGCGCGCATGCTGGCGCAGCGGAAACGCGACGTTCTCGAACACGCTGAAATCGGTCAGCAACGCCGAATTCTGGAACAGATAGCCGATGCGTTCGCGCAGATCGAACAGCCCCTGGCGATCGAGCTGCCGCAGATTGCGGCCGTCGACGACGATCTCGCCGGCATCCGGTGCGAGCTGCCCGGTGATGTGGCGCAGCAGCGTCGTCTTGCCGGTGCCGCTCGGCCCCATGATGGCGGTGACCCGGCCGCGCGGAATGTCGAGGTCGACGCCGTCGAAGATGACTTTGGCGCCGAGACGCGTGCGCAAGCCGCGGATGCGAACGAGGGCGTCACCGGACGATGCGGAATCTGCACTCATGGGCAAAGAGCCTGGATGGATTTCAACGGAACGGCTGCCGAAGGAAGCAACGATTGCGGTCGCGCGGAACGCAGATACGCCGATCGGCGTGACGGGGACGCAAAAAACCCGTCTACCTTAAGCGATGCCCGATGACGGCGGAAGCGGCGGCATTCAGTCCTGTTTCAGCAGGTCGGCGATCTGCGCCTCGTGGCGCGCGAGCTGCTTGTCGCAGCGCAGACGCTGACTCGTGACGATGGCCTGCAGTTCCGACAGCGCCGTCGCGAAATCGTCATTGACGATGATGTAGTCGAATTCGCGGCAGTGCGCCATTTCCGCGCGCGCCTCGGCGGTGCGGCGCGCGATCACGGCTTCGCTGTCGGAGGCGCGCGAGCGCAGCCGGCGCAGCAGTTCCTCGCGCGAGGGCGGCAGGATGAACACGCTGACGGCGTCCGGCACTTTGGCCCGGACCTGGCGCGCGCCCTGCCAGTCGATCTCGAGCAGCACGTCGCGACCCGCGGCAAAACGCTCGGCGACGGTCGCGCGCGACGTGCCGTACAAATTGCCGAACACTTCGGCGTGTTCGAGGAACGCATCCTTCTCGATCAGCAGTTCGAACTCGGCGCGTTTGACGAAGTGATAGTGGACGCCGTCCTTGTCGTTGGGCCGCGGCGGCCGCGTCGTATGCGAGATCGACAGCACGATGCCCGGCTCGCGCTCGAGCAGCGCGTTGACGAGGCTGGACTTGCCTGCCCCCGAGGGCGCCGCGACGATGAACAGGGTGCCGGGCATCGTCGGTCACTCGATGTTCTGGACCTGCTCGCGCATCTGCTCGATCAGCACCTTGAGCTCGACGGCGGCCTGGGTCGTGCGCTGGTCGACGGATTTCGATCCGAGCGTGTTGGCTTCGCGATTGAATTCCTGCATCAGGAAATCGAGACGGCGCCCGTTCGCGTCGCTGAGCTTGAGGATGCGGCGCGCTTCGGCCAGATGCGCGGTCAGGCGATCGAGTTCCTCGTCGACGTCGATGCGCGAGAGCTGCAGCACCAGTTCCTGTTCGAGCCGCGTCGCATCGGTGCCCTGGCGGAAATCGGCGAGCTTGGTTTCAAGCTTGAGCCGCAGCGCCGCGCGGATCTCCGGCAGCCAGCCGCGCACCTGCATGACGACGGCCGCGATGCCGTCGAGACGTTCCGCAATGAAGCCGGCAAGCCGCTCGCCTTCGCGCAACCGCGTCGCGACCATGTCGTCGAGCGCGTCGTCGAGCAGGTCCAGCGCCGCGGCATGCAGTTCGCCGAGATCGACTTCCGGCTTCACGAGCACGCCTTCGAGGCCGAGCAGACCGACGAATTCGGTAGACAGATTGGGGAAGCGCGGCGCGAGCCGCGCGGCCGCCTGTTCGAGCTGCCCGAGCAGCACCTCGTTGAATTCGAGCCCGGTGCTGACCGCGCCGTTGCTGCGCAGACGCATGCCGAGATCGACCTTGCCGCGCGTCAGCTTCGCCGCGACGCGTTCGCGCAGCTGCGATTCCAGCGCGCGCAGTTCCTCGGGCAGCCGCGGACTCAGTTCGAGATAGCGGTGATTGACCGACCGCAGCTCGCACGACAACAGCCCCAGTGGCGTCGCGCGCTCGGCGCTGGCGTACGCGGTCATGCTGCGGATCATGGCGGTCCCGGTCGGGAAAAGGGTCGCAATGGTAAACTCGCCGCCCGCTTTCCCCAAGCTTCCGTCGTTGCGGGGGGCCGAACACCTGTCCGCAGCCCAGTTCCATGCCGTACCGCCTGCCCCCCGACAACCCGCCGGACGCTTGCGCCGCAGGCGATTGGCGCCCTCCTGCGCTTCCTCTGCCCGAGGCGGCGCAGAGGTCCAAAGCCGAAACCCGCCTCCAGAGATTTCCGATGACCTCGATCCAGCGCCCCTCGGGCCGCGCGCCCGACCAGTTGCGCCCGCTGTCCCTGCAACGCCGCTACACCTGCCATGCCGAAGGATCCGTCCTGATCGCCTGCGGCGACACGCGCGTGCTCTGCACGGCCAGCGTCGAGGAGAAAGTCCCGCCGTTCCTGCGCGGCAAGGGCGAAGGCTGGATCACGGCCGAGTACGGCATGCTGCCGCGCGCGACGAAGGAGCGTACCCAGCGCGAGGCGGCGCGCGGCGGCCAGGGTGGACGGACCATGGAAATCCAGCGCCTGATCGGCCGCAGCCTGCGCGCCTGCGTCGATCGCGGCGCGCTCGGCGAACGCACGATCACGCTCGACTGCGACGTGCTGCAGGCCGACGGCGGCACGCGCTGCGCGGCCATCACCGGCGCCTATGTCGCGCTCGTCGACGCGATCCGTTCGCTGCAGGCCCGGCGCCTCGTCAAGAAGGACCCGATCTTCGGCGCGATCGCCGCGGTCTCGGTCGGCATCGTCAACGGCGTGCCCGTGCTCGATCTCGACTACGCCGAAGACGCGAACTGCGATACCGACATGAACGTCGTCATGAACGACGGCGGCGGCTTCATCGAGGTGCAGGGCACTGCCGAAGGCCATGCGTTCCGCCCGGACGAGCTGCAGGCCATGCTCGCGCTCGCCGGCAAGGGCGTGGCCGAACTCGTCGCGGCGCAGCGCGCCGCGCTCGCCGAGTGACGGCAGGAGCGCCATGAAGACCGTCGTCCTCGCGAGCAGCAACCGCGGCAAGCTCGCGGAACTGCGCACGCTGTTCGGCACGCTCGATCTCGACGTCGTCGCCCAGGCCGAGCACGGCGTCGGTGACGCCGACGAGACCGGCTTGACGTTTGTGGAAAATGCGCTCATCAAGGCGCGCCATGCGGCACGCGAAACCGGCCTGCCCGCGCTCGGCGACGATTCGGGCCTCTGCGTCGACGCGCTCGGCGGCGCGCCGGGACTGTATTCGGCGCGCTATGCCGGCACTCACGGCAACGACGCGGCCAACAATGCGCGCCTCGTCGCCGAACTGCGCGACGTTCCGGACGGCCGGCGCAGCGCCTACTTCTATTGCTGCCTCGTGCTGCTGCGGCACGCCGAGGATCCGTCGCCGATGATCGCCGAAGCCCGCTGGTACGGCCGCGTGCTGCAGGCGCCGCGCGGCGACGGCGGTTTCGGCTACGACCCGTTGTTCCTGCCCGACGGCTACGCGGTGTCCGCGGCCGAACTCGAAGCCGGCGAAAAGAACCGCCTGAGCCACCGCGGCCAGGCCGCGAGCGCGCTGCGCGACGTCCTGCAGCGTGAACTGCAGCGATGGCACGGCACGCCGTGAACGCTCCGCCGCTCGCGCTGTACGTGCACATTCCGTGGTGCGTACGCAAATGCCCGTATTGCGATTTCAACTCGCACACGGCGCCCGAAGGCCTGCCCGAGAACGACTACGTCGCGGCGGTGCTGGCCGACCTCGACCAGGACCTGCGCGACTACGCGCCCGCGCTCGACGGCCGCCCGGTCATCAGTGTGTTCTTCGGCGGCGGCACGCCGAGCCTGTTCTCGGCGGCGGCGATCGCCGCGATCCTCGACGGCGCACGTACACGCCTGCCGTTCGCTCCGGCGGCCGAGATCACGCTCGAAACCAATCCCGGCACGGTCGAACACGGCCGTTTCGAGGACTACCGCCGCGCCGGCGTCGATCGCCTGAGCTTCGGCGTGCAGAGCTTCGACGACGACAAGCTCAAGCGCCTCGGCCGCATTCACAGCGCATCTGAAGTGCGCGAGGCGATCCGGCTCGCGCGCGGCGCCGGCTACGACAATTTCAATCTCGACCTCATGTACGCGCTGCCGCAGCAGGATTTGGCCGGCGCGCTCGCCGACGTCGACGCGGCGATTTCGCTCGCGCCGAGCCACATCTCGCATTACCAGCTGACGCTCGAACCGAACACCGCGTTCGCGCGCACGCCGCCGCCGCTGCCCGACGACGACCTCGCCTGGGACATGCAGGAGGCCTGCCAGCAGCGCCTCGCCGATGCCGGGTTCGCGCACTACGAGACCTCGGCCTACGCGCGCGACGGACTGCGCAGCGTACACAATGTGAATTATTGGGAATTCGGCGACTATCTCGGCATCGGCGCCGGCGCGCACGGCAAGCTCAGCGACGCCGCGACCGGCAGCGTGCGCCGCCGCTGGAAGGTCCGTGCGCCCCGGGCCTTTCTCGCGCATGCCGGTTCGCCGCGAGGCATCGGCGCGGACGAAGCCATTGCGGCCGAACAGCTGCCGTTCGAGTTCATGCTCAATGCGCTGCGCCTGGAGCACGGCGTCGCGCGCGCGCTGTTTGCCGAACGCACCGGCCTGGCGGACGCGCAGATCGCCGCGGCGCTGGCCGACGGCGAGCGGCGCGGCTGGTTCGCGCGCGACGACGCACGTATCGTCGCGACCGATCTCGGCAGGCGCTTTCTCAACGACGCGATCACCCTGTTCCTGCCCTGACCACCCCCGCCATCGCGGAGGAACCATGCTCGAATTCGTCCGGCTGCACTGCCCCTATTGCGGCGAAAGCTTCGAATCCAGCGTCGACCTGTCCGCCGGCGACCAGGATTACGTCGAGGACTGCGCGGTCTGCTGCCGCCCGATCACGGTCGGCGTACGCGTCGGCAGCGACGACGAACTGCTGGAAGTCCGAACGCGCCGCGACCAGGACTGAGCGCGCGTCACAGACTGTCACGAAATAAGGATTTACCGCCCCCTTGTCCGGTGGTTGCACCTACTGGCTGGTCCGCGGGAAGCGGGCATACAATCGGGCCGCAGCTTAGGGGGAATCAGGGGCCCGCTATG
>CAMLLF010000270.1 GCA_946480705.1 uncultured Lysobacteraceae bacterium
AATCGCACGCAGGGCTGGCTCGGCGCGGGCGACGATCTGCTGCTCGCCGGCAACCGGTTCGCCGGCAACGGCACCGGGACGGTATTTCAGCACAATGTGTACTTGAGCCAGTCCAACGGCGCGACGCATCGCATACGCGTCGTGCGCAACGCGCTGTATCGCTCGGCGGCCTCCGCGAGCGGCAGCTGCCAGGGGGGATCGTTCGCCGTGCACGGCGAGCACACGGACCTGCTGATCGAAGGCAACACGATCCGCGAAGACCTCGGCGCGGCGGACCCGGCGTGCTGGGGTCTCGGCATCACGCCGGCCTACGGCACGCCCGAAGGCTTCGTACGGACGATCGTTCGCGGCAATACGTTCCGCAACGTCGGCAACATCGCGATCGCGCTGGGCAGTTGCCAGGACTGCGTCGTCGAGAACAACGTCATCGTCGGCGAGCAGAGCTTCGGCGGCATCGGCATCGCCGCGCCGGCCGTCGCACGCGCGGCCGACGACCTGCCGCTGGCGCGCCTGACCGTCCGCAACAATTCGCTGTATCTGACGGCGCCGTCGAGCATCGGCATTCGTCTCGGCGACGAAGGCAGTCAGCACGTCGTCGTCAGCAACGCGCTGCACAGCACGACGACGAGCGGTTCCTGGTCGTGTCTCTCGTTGAATCTCGCGTTCGGTGCCTATGCCGCTGTCGACAACAATGTCTGCGGCTTCGTGACCGGCGCAGGGCGCGAATGGGAGCAGGGATCCGGCAGCCTCGCGGCATGGCGCGCCGCATCGGGCTTCGACGCCGCATCGCTCGCCGTGGCACCCGGCTTCGCGTCACCGGCCGGTCCGGGTTTCCAGCTGGAAGCGGCTTCCGCTTCGGCCGCCATGGTCGGTGCAGGCCACGCGTCGGCGAGTTCGCCGACGGAGTTCTATGGTGCGCCGCGCACCGTGCCGCCTGACGCCGGTGCATACCAGTACGGCACGTCCGATCGGCTGTTTCGCGACGGTTTCGGCGGCTGAAGCCGCCTCAGCGCCGCCATCCGCGCACCGGCGGCGCGTCCCGCACGGATGGCTGATCGGCGAACAGCCCGCGCATGGCGTCGAGCAGCGGCGCCAGCAGGCGTTCGCCCTTGCGCTTGCTGCAGCTCCAGCTGATTTCGTGGCTGCGCTCTCCATCACTGATCCGCAGGCGCGAATGGGGGCCGCAGTCGGAGGCGATTTCGATGACTTCGAGCGGTTCGCAGCCCGGATCGTGCGCGAGGCTTGGATCACAGCTGCCCCGGGGCGGCTCGGGCAGTTCGTCCAGGTCTTGCGGCAATGTGAAGAAGTGGCTTTGTTCCGCAAGTTCCAGAAAGGCTTCGAGCTTGACGTCGTCGATGTAGAGCCGACCGGTCTGATGGACGACCTTGTCGAACCTGCGTTGCTCGTAGCTGCCCTGGCCGCCCGCCTCGACGCGGTAGACGACGTAGTCGCGATCGAGGTACTGCAGCGTGATCTCACGATCGGACGCCGTCGCCGCGCAGCCGGCGAGCAGCACCGCGGCGAGCGCGACGGCGGCCCGCGCGGTGCGCCGGTCGATCACGGCATCAGCTCGCTGCCGATGATGACGACGTCGGCCGGACGCGCCGCGAACAGCCCGACGCAGACGACGCCGACGATCTGGTTGTATTCGCGCTCGAGCCCGACCGGATCGACGATCGAAAGGTTGTGCACGTCGAGCACCCAGTTGCCGTTGTCGGTGACGACGCCTTCGCGCCAGACCGGCTGTCCGCCGCGCTTGGCTATCTCGCGCGCGACGTAGCTGCGCGCCATCGGGATCACCTCGACCGGCAGCGGGAACTTGCCGAGCACGTCGACGCGCTTGGCCGCGTCGATCATGCAGACGAAGCGCTCAGACGCCGCGGCGATGATCTTCTCACGCGTCAGCGCGGCGCCGCCGCCCTTGATCAGGCGCTTGTGCGTGTCGCATTCGTCGGCGCCGTCGACATAGAGCGGCACGGTGCCGACGCTGTTGAGATCGACGACGCGGATGCCGCGCTCGCGCAGCAGCTCGGTGGAGCGTTCCGAACTCGACACGGCGCAGTCGATGTCGTCGCGCATCCTGCCGAGTTCGTCGATGAAGTAGGCGACGGTCGAACCTGTGCCGACGCCGACGACGCTGCCTTTTTCGACATAGGTCGCCGCGCGCTGCGCGGCGAGGCGTTTCTGCTGTTCGCGGTCCATTAGAGCTCCGGGAGGCAATGGCGGCTGAGGAAAATTCGACGGCGGCGGCGCAACCGCAGCCTGCGCGCGAAGACGCGCTATTCGAGCGACAGGATGAAATCCCATTCTTTCCTGGCGACCGGCAGCACCGACAGGCGATTGCCCTTCTTGACGAGTGCGAGGTCCTGCAGCTCGGGCTTGTCCTTGAGCTCGGCCAGCGTGATCGTGCGTTTGAGTTTGCGCTTGAAGCCGACGTCCACGAGCAGCCAGCGCGGTTCCTCGCGCTTGCTGGCCGGGTCGTAGTAGTCGCTTTTCGGATCGAACTGCGTGGGGTCGGGATGGGCTTCGCTGCGGATCTCGGCGAGGCCGACGACGCCGGGTTCGTCGCAGTTGGAGTGATAGAACAGCACGCCGTCGCCGATCTTCATGTCGTCGCGCATGTAGTTGCGCGCCTGGTAGTTGCGCACGCCGTTCCACGGTTCGAGCTTCTTCTTCGCGAGCGCGTCGATCGAGAACTCTTCGGGTTCGGATTTCATGAGCCAGTAACGCATGGGCAGTCCTTCAGGATGCGGGCTGGGTGCAGTCGATGAGTTCGCGCTCGGTCGCGACGAGATCGAGCTTCACGTCCCAGGCTTGGGCGCCGACCGTGTCGATCTCCTGGAAGCTGTAGCCGATGCCGACGAGCAGCGGCGTCGTCGGACGCTCGCGCCCGTGCAGGAATGCGAAGCTCGTGTCGTAGAAACCGCCGCCGTAGCCGAGACGGTGTCCGCGACGATCGAATCCGAGCAGCGGGACGAGCACGAGGTCGAGCGAATCCGGCGTGGCGAGTTCGGCGTCGGCAGCGGCCGGCTCGGGAATGCCGAAGCGGTTCGGCTGCACCTGGCTCGCGGCGGTGTACGGCGCGAAGCGCAGCTGCCGCGCAGCGCCCGAGACCGGCAGATGGAACGCCTTGCCCTGGCGCCAGCAGTGCGCGACGACGAGATGCAGCGACAGTTCGCCGTTGACCGCGAAATAGCCGCCGATGCGTTCGTCGACGGTGAGTTCGGGCAACTGCTGCAACTGCTGCAGCAGGCCCTGCGCGGCGGCGATGCGCTGTGCGGCGGGCAGCGCGGCCCGCTGCTCGCGCAGGCGCTGCCGCAGCTGCTGTCGGTCGAGGGCGTTCGTCATCGGGGCCGGACGTCGAAAGAGGCCGCGGATTGTAGCGGGGGACAGCGGTGAGCGCGCGGCGCGCTGCAGAAACGCAACTGCAGCCAGCACCCGTGAGCAGAGCGCTGGAGGATGAGCGAGCAGCCGGCTCTACGTACCTGCCTCCCGCCTCCACTGCGAGTCGCAAAGCAGAAAGGCCAGAAGACAGCAACCAGAGCGCGCACGCCCACCAGTTACTCCCTTCTGACCTCTATTTACTGCTTATGGAGGACGCCCTCCGCCGTGCCGATGCACACAGAACGACCTTGAACCCCGTTAACAGGTGGGACAGCTCGCGAGATCTCAGGCTTCCCGCACGTGGCGGACATGCACACCGACCTCAGCACTGCAACCCCGGGGTAGTCGATTAGGAACAAGGCAAATGTTAGGCGTGCTGTCGCACACGGCAGAGAACGACGCGGCTATTTTACGGACGCGCTGAGCACACCTTCAAGCTTGTGTTTCAGCGCTTGCACGTGCTGTGCCACGGTGTCGGCCTGATTGTTGCCCTGCTGGCGCGCGGCGATGAGTTCGTGCGTGATGTTCAGCGCGGCGAGTACGGCGATGCGATCGAGTCCGCTCGCGCGCGCGGCGCTCTTGACTTCGCGCATCTTGCCGTCGAGATACGCCGCTGCGGCGATGAGGCCGGGACGTTCTTCATCGGTGCAGGCGACGAGAAATTCGCGATCGAGGATGCTGACGGAAACCGGCGCGGGTATGCTCATGGGGCCTACGCGTTCTGTTCCAGCGACTTGAGCCGCGCGATCATCGCTTCGACGCGCGTGCGGGCCTGTTCGTTTTTCTGCAGCAGCAGCGCGCGCTCGTTCGCGAGCTGTTCCTGACTCTGACGCAGGCTGCGGTTTTCCTCGGACAGCCGCTGGCACAGCTCGACCAGGCGGTCGATGCGGGCGCTGACCTCATGCAGGTCGGCAAGCGTGGTGTTGGCCGCGGACATGGGCCGGACTATAGCAGAGGGCCGCGACGCCGCAACGGCGCTGCCGCAAGGCCGGGAAGGCGTTCACAAGGGCGCGGTTTCGCGCCGCCGGGCCTTCAGGAATTCGAGGCAGCGCTCGGCCGACAGCGGCAGCGACAGCCAGTTGCCCTGGATCTCGTCGCAACCCTGTTCGCGCAGGTATTCGACCTGTTCGTGCGTTTCCACGCCTTCGGCGATCACGTTGAGGCCGAGCGAATGCGCCATCGTGATGATGGTCGCGGTGATCGCCTCGTCGTCGGGGTCCGAAGTGATGTCGCCGACGAATTCCTTGTCGATCTTCAGCGTGTCGATCGGCAGGCGCTTGAGATAGGACAGCGAGGAATAGCCGGTGCCGAAGTCGTCGATCGCGAGCGATACGCCGATCGCCTTGAGATCGTTGAGCGTGCGCACCGACTGCTCGGCATTGTTCATGATCGTGCTCTCGGTCAGCTCGAGCTCGATCTGCTGCGGCGCGATGTCGTGCTCGGCGAGGATTTCGCGCAGTCGCCGCGGCAGCTCGCCGCGCAGCAGCTGCAGCACGGACACGTTGACCGCCATGACGACGTCGTCGATCTCCTGCGTGCGCCAGCGCGCGAGCGTCGCACAGGCGCGGCTCAGCACGAATTCGCCGATGTCGATGATCATGCCGGCTTCCTCGGCCAGCGGAATGAACACGGCCGGCGAGATTTCGCCGAGGTCCTCGCTGTGCCAGCGCAGCAGCGCCTCGACGCCGACGATGCGTTCGCCGACGAGCGCGAGCTTGGGCTGGAACACGAGGCGGAACTCGCCGCGTTCCATTGCCTTGCGCAGCGCGCCGACCATGGTCGCGCGCAGGCGCGCGGCGGAATCCATTTCCGATGTATACATTTTATAAGTGTTGCGGCCGCTCTCCTTGGCCTGGTACATGGCCGTGTCGGCGTACTTCAGCAGATCCGTCGGCACCTGCGCGTGATCCGGATAGAGGCTGATGCCGATCGACGGCGAGATCACGACTTCCTGGCCGGAGTCGATTTCCAGCGGTTCGGCGAACACCTGCAGCAGCTTCTGGGCGACCTGCTCGGCTTCCATGCCGTCGTGCACATCCTCGAGAACGACCGTGAATTCGTCGCCGCCCAGGCGCGCGACGGTGTCGCTGTCGCGCACGTGCGTGCGCAGCCGCGAGCCTGCCGCCTTGAGCATGCGGTCGCCCGCGGCGTGGCCCATCGAGTCGTTGACGTGCTTGAAGCGGTCGAGGTCGAGGAACAGTACGGCGACGCGCCGGCCGTTGCGGCGCGCGCGCATGATCGCGTGGCCTAGGCGTTCGCCGAGCAGCGTGCGGTTCGGCAGTCCGGTCAGCGTGTCGTAGTTCGCGAGATAGCGCAGTTCCTGCTCGGCGCGCTTGCGGTCGGTGATGTCGGCGAGCACGCCGACGAAATGCGTGCGCGTGCCGTGCGCGTCGCGCACTTCGGCGAGTTCGAGCCAGCTCAGGAATTCCTCGCCGTCCTTGCGCCGCTGCCACAGTTCGCCGCGCCAGTGGCCGGTCTGGCTCAGCGTCTCGCGCATGTGCTCGTAGACCTCGGGCGCATGCTGCGGCGAGTTCAGGAGCGCCGCGTTCTGGCCGACGACTTCGTCTTCGCGGTCAAGGGCTCGCGCTACATCACCCACCTGCTGCGGCTCAAGGAGATC
>CAMLLF010000271.1 GCA_946480705.1 uncultured Lysobacteraceae bacterium
GGCCGACAACACGATGACTGCCGCCCGTCCCGACCGCCTGCGTCCGCTGCGCTATCTGTGGCGCTCGCCATTGCTCTTTGTGCACATACTCATTGCGCTGCCGCTTGCGCTGCTCGTGATCAATCCACTCGGCGCGCGCATCCGCATCCGCGGACAGCGGCTCGATCACTGGATGACCTCGTGGTGGTCGCGCTGGCTCGTGCGCTGCTTCGGTTTCCGGCTGCGGCGCTACGGCGAACCGCTCCCGGGCGCGGCGCTGTTCGTCGCCAATCATCTGTCCTGGCTCGACATCGAAGTACTGCACAGCCAGGCCTTCATGTGTTTCGTGGCCAAGGCCGAGATCAGCCGCTGGCCGCTGGTCGGCTGGCTCGCGAGCCGCGCGGGCACGATCTATCACCAGCGCGGCAGCGGGCATTCGCTGGCCGCGGTCATGGAGCGCGTCGTCGAACGCCTGCGCGAAGGCCTGCCGGTCGGCGTGTTTCCCGAAGGCGGCACCGGCGCGGGCGACCGCGTGCGCACGTTCCACGCGCGCATTTTCCAGGTCGCGCTCGACGCGGGCGTTCCGGTGCAGCCGGTCGCGCTGCTCTACGGCAACGATCACCGCCAGGATCCGGCCGTCGCGTTCGGGCCGGGCGAAAGCTTCTTCGCGAACTTCCTGCGCGTGCTCGGCGGACCGGGCATGACTGCGGAAGTGCATTTCTGTACACCGATACCCGTGAACGGCGAAGGCCGCCGGCGCATGGCCGAACACGCGCGCAGCGAAATCTGCGCAGCACTCGGCCTGCCCGATGCGCATGAACGCGGCGGCGCCGCCGCCGCGAACGCCGAAGACTGAGACGAATCTGCCAGCCGAGACCGCCGTGCGCGCCGCCGATTTCCGTCCCCACCGCCTGTTGCGCAATGCGCATCTGCAATCCGTGCTCGCTTCCAGCGGCGTGCGCCGCTGGCTGCTGCGCGGCCGCCGCACCGCGCTCGAAGCGCGCTCGGAAGAGCTGATCCTCGACTGCGGCGACGGCGTGCGCCTGCAGGGCTATCACACCGCGCAGAACGTGCGTGCACAGGCGCGCGGGCTCGTCGTGCTGCTGCACGGCTGGGAAGGCAGCGTGCGGTCGACCTATCTGCTGCACACGGCCGCGCGCATGGTCGCCGAAGGTTGGGACGTGTTCCGGCTCAACTTCCGCGATCACGGCGAAACGCACCATCTCAATCCGGAAATGTTCCACTCCTGCCGCATCGACGAAGTCGTCGGGGCGCTCAAGGACGTCGCGCGCCGCTTCGCGCCGCGGCCGCTCGCGATCGCCGGGTTCTCGCTCGGCGGCAATTTCGCGCTGCGCGTCGCGCTGCGCGCGCCGGACGCCGGCCTGCCGCTCAGCTATGCGCTCGCGGTCTGCCCGGCGCTGCATCCGCCGGCCATCCTCGACGCGATCGAACGCGCACCGTGGTTCTACCACGCCTACTTCATGCACAAATGGCGCGAATCGCTGCGCCGCAAGCAGAAGCTGTTTCCCGATGCGGCGCGTTTCAGCACGACCGAACTCGGCGCCTCGATGCGCGAACTGACGGCGACGATGGTCGCGCGTCATACCGACTTCGGCACGCTCGACAACTATCTCGACGGCTATTCGATCGCCGGCGACCGCCTCGCCGACCTCGTCGTGCCGACGACGATCCTGACCGCCTCGGACGACCCGATCATTCCGGTCGGCGGGTTCCACGACCTCAAGCTGCCGGCGCACACGGAACTGGAAATCGCGCCGGCCGGCGGCCACTGCGGCTTCATCCGCGATTTCAGCCTGCACAGCTGGACCGAGGATTTCATCGCGCACCGCCTCGGACGGCTCGTGGCCTAAAGCGGCCGGGTGTTGCGGTTCCGGCGCGCGGCGGGCCGCGGCGTTGCCGGAACCGGGCGGCGGAACCCTGCCGGAGCGCCCCGGCGGTAGCTGCGGCATAATGGCCAGCTCGCGTCCGCCGCCGTCCCATTCCATGAATTCCATGCTGCAAGATTTTGCCCGACTGCATTCCGAAGGCCGTTTCGACGAGGCCGAATCCGGCTATCGCACCGTTCTCGCCGACGAACCCGACAACGTGGACGCGCTGCATCTGCTCGGCCTGCTGCGCCGCCAGCGCCAGGATCTCGGCGAAGCGCGCCGGCTGCTCGACCAGGCGCGCAAGCTCGCGCCGGAACGCGGCGACGTCGCACTCGAGCTCGCCGGCCTCTATTTTCTCGAACAGGATCTCGTCGGCGCGCGCGCGCTGATCGAGAACACGATCCGTCACAACCCCAACCAGCCCGGTGCGCACACGCTGCTCGCGCGCATCGCGATCGTCGACAACGACCTCGCGAAGGCCGAGTCGCTGTTCCGCACGGCGCTGCGCTCCGATGAAAACGACGCGCACGCGATCTCCGGCCTCGGCCGCCTGCTGCTCGATCGCGGTGACGCCGACAAGGCGCTGGCCTATCTGAGCCGCGCGGTGGAAATCGCGCCGAAGGACGCCGGCATGCAGTTCGCGCTGGCCCGCGCGCTCGTGCTGCGCGGCAATCGCGCGTTCGGCGAACAGGCCGCGCGCAACGCGCTCGCGCTGGCGCCCGAACTCCACGGCGCGCGCTACCTGCTCGGCCAGGTGCTGCTCGAAGACGGCAAGGTCGACGAGGCGCAGGCCGCGTTCGCGGTGCTCAGCGAGGCGCCGGGCTACCAGGCGATCGCCCGCTTCGGCCTCGGCGACGTCGCGCGCCATCAGCGCCGCATCGATCAGGCGATCGAACACTATCGCGCCGGCCTCGCGCTGCAGCCCGATCAGCCGCGCGCGGTGCAGCTGCTCGGCAACTGCCTCGTCGTCAGCGCGCGCGAAGACGAAGCGCTGCAGCTCTATGCGGATTTCCTGCAGCGCAATCCCGAGACGGTCGCGATCGAAGCGGCGCAGGCCGAACTCCTGAGCCAGCTCGGCAACGACGCCGGCGCGCTCGCGATCTGGCAGCGCCTCGCGCAGCGCCGGCCGAACGATCCGATTCCGCTCGCGCGGCTCGCGCTGTTGCACGAACGCGGCGGCGACACGGCCGGCGCCGACGTGCTCGCGCAGCGCGTTGCCGCGGCGCTGCCCGAAGACGCCGACCTGATCCTGCTGCGCGCGCGCGCCGCCCGGCGCGAAGGCCGCGATACCGAAGCGCTCGCGCTGCTCGAATCACTGCGCCGGCTGCAGCTCGCGCCGCTGCAGGTCATGCAGGCGGCGCATCAGTTCGGCGTACTCGCCGACCAGCGCAACGACGTGCAGCTGGCCGTACCGGCCTGGCTCGAATCGCAGTCGACGCTGCCGGTCCAGATTCACGAACAGCCCGCGCTGCCCGATTCCTTCGCCGCGGCGCTGACCGCGCCTGCGCCCGCGCCGCTGGCCAATCCGCCGATCTTCCTCGTCGGGCTGCCCGGCAGCATGGTCGAGCGCGTCGCCGCACTGCTGCACCAGCAGGCCGGCGTGCAACTGCTGCGCGACCGCGCATTCTCGCCGGTGCGCCGCGACGTGTTCGCGGAGCCGGATTTCGCCGGCTGGGCAGACGGCATCGATGCGCCGACGGCGCAGGCCGCGCGCGCGCAGTGGCAGGCCGAGATCGAACGCCACGGCGTCGATTCGCAGCAGGGCCGCATCGTGGACTGGCTCGTGCGCTGGGATGCGCGCTTCCTGCCGCTGATCCGCCAGGCGTTTCCGGGCGCGACCGTCGTCATCGTCGAACGCGATCCGCGCGATCTGCTGCTGAACTGGCTCGCCTACGGCTGGATGCCGGGCTTCGCGCTGCACGACCCGGTCTCCGCCGCCGGCTGGCTCAACCGCGCCAATGCGCATCTTGCTGAATGTAACAACGCAAAAGATATAAACGTGGTCCATGTCGATGCCGACGCCGTGCTGGCCGACCCGGTCGGTCAGGGCGGCGCGCTCGCCGCGGCGATCGGCGGCACCGAGCTCGCCGCCGGCACGCTGCAGCGCGGCCTCGGCGGTCTGCCGATCGGCCTTGCGCCGGGCCGCTGGCAGGCCTATACCGAAGTTCTCGCGGCGCCGTTCGCCGAACTCCAACTGCCACGCTGAGCGCCCGCCGCCGGAACCCGTCCGCATGAACGCATCCGCCAGCCCGCCGCCGGCCCTGCAGGCGCAGATCGCCGCGGCGCGCACCGCCGCCGCGCAAGGGCGCATCGCGGAGGCCGAGCAGCAGTTCCGGCAGCTCGTCGACGTGCTGCCCGATCTCGCGGAAGGGCTGAATTTTCTCGGCATGTGCGCGCTGTCGCGGCAGCAGGTCGACGATGCGATCGTGCTGTTCGAACGCGCGCGCGGCGTCGCGCCCGACGATGCGGAAACGCTCAAGAACCTCGGTCAGGCGTACCGGCGTGCCGGCAGCCTCGACACGGCCGCGACGATGCTGCGCGCGGCCGTCGAGCGCGAACCGGACTATTTCCTCGCGCGCTTTCATCTGGCTGCGACGCTGCAGCAGCTGCAGCGCGACAACGAAGCGCTGCCCGAATACTTCCGCGCGCTGCGCACTGCGCCAGCCGGTGCTCGCTGCGATGCGTTACGTCGACCAGCGCCGCCATGCCCTGTTCGACGGCGCGCTCGCGCCGCTGCGTGCGCGCCACGGTGCGGCCGAGCTGCGGCGCGTCGAGCAGGCGCTCGCGATCTACCTCGGCGACGCGCCCGCGCACTACCCGGATCCGGCGCAGCGGCCGCTGTTCCTGTTCTTTCCGGGCATTGCCTCGCAGGCCTACTACGAACGCGCGCGTTTTCCGTGGCTCGAGGCGCTCGAAGCGAAGACCGACGCGATCCGGCTCGAACTCGTGAACCTGCTTGCGGCCGAGCACGGCTTCGAGCCGTTCCTGCGCTTTGATTCGGATGCGCGCGTCGAAGATTACCTGCGCGGCCGGGAAGGGCAGTCCGCCTGGACCGGATTCTTTTTCTACCGCCACGGCGAGCGCCGCGAGGACAACTGCGCGCGCTGCCCGCAGACGACGGCGGCGCTGGACAACCTGCCGATCGTGCGCATCCGCGACCACGCGCCCGAAGTACTGTTCTCGCTGCTGACGCCCGGCGCGCACATCCTGCCGCACCGCGGCGTCACGAATACGCGCCTCGTCACGCACCTGCCGCTGATCGTGCCCGACCACTGCGCGCTGCGCGTCGGCGGCATCGACCACGTCTGGCAGGAAGGCCGCTGCGTCGTGTTCGACGACACCTACGAACACGAAGCCTGGAATCGCAGCGAGCGCACGCGCGTCGTGCTGATCCTCGATACCTGGCACCCCGACCTGACCGCCGCCGAACGCGACGCGCTGACCGCGCTCGTCGGCGTGATCGGCGATTTCAATCAGAAGGCGGGAATTCGCTGACGGCGAGTGGACAGGAGTGAGAGGCGAGTGACTGGCTCTTCTTCCTCGGTTCCCACTCCTGGTCACTCTCTTTCTCGCCGCTCACCCCAACCCGTAGGCCTTCCGCTTCCGGTACAGCGTCGACGCATCGATGCCTAGCTGCTTGGCCGCGACGTCGAGCGTCGGCGTCGCGCCGAGCACGGCTTCGATGTGCGCGCGTTCGAGCTGTTCGATCGTGACCGGATCGCCGGCGCGCGGGGTCGCGCTCGCGAGGCTCGTCGCGGCCACGCCCGAGGTCGCGAACGGCAGATGCTCATACGCGATCTCCTCGCCGGCGCAGAGGATCACCGCGCGCTCGATCGCGTTGGCGAGTTCGCGCACGTTGCCTGGCCACGAATACGCGAGCAGCGCATTGCGCGCGGTATCGGTGAAGCGGCGCGCCGGACGGCGGTAGCGCGCGACGAGCGTCGTCAGCAGACGGTCGGCGATCCCCAGGATGTCTTCCGGGCGCTCGCGCAGCGCCGGCACGGTCAGCGCGATCACATTGAGGCGGTAGTACAGGTCCGTGCGGAACGTGCCTTCGGCCACGGAATGGGCGAGATCGCGGTTCGTCGCGGCGATGATGCGGACGTCGACCTTCGCGGCCTTCGTCG
>CAMLLF010000272.1 GCA_946480705.1 uncultured Lysobacteraceae bacterium
ACGATGACGGTCGACGGACCGCTGCGCGCGAGCGCGCTGACGATCGTGTCGGCGTCGAGGCTGAGCGCCTGCTGCAGGTTGGTCGCGGCGCGCGCGTTGTCCTGGCGCCGCGAGATGCGTGTCTGCACGTCGGGATCGAAGGTCTGGATGCCGATCTCGAACTGCAGCGTACCGGGCGGGAAGCGCTGGATCCCCGTCTTCAGACGTTCAGGCAGATGGTCGGGAATCAGCTCGAAGTGCACGAACACTGGATCGTCGGGTACGGCGTCGAGCTTGGCGAGAAAGAAGTCGAGGATCGCGAGCGAGGTGTCGACCTTGAGGTTGAACGTACGATCGACGAATTTGAACTGGCGCGCGCCGCGTGCGTAGAGCGTTTCGAGATCGGCGAGGAACGGTTCGAGCGGGAACGGCCACGCGGTCTTGTCGAGCGCGGACAGGCAGAACTCGCATTTGAACGGACAGCCGCGCGAGGCTTCGACGTAGAGATAGCGCCGGCTCACGTCTTCGTCGGTGTATTCGGCATACGGCGAAGCGAGTGCCGGCAGCGGCGGCTGCACGCCGGCGATCACGCGTTCGGCCGGGCGTTCGCCGTCGAGCAGCTGCGCGGCGAGCTTGGCGAAGCTGACTTCGCCCCAGCCGGTCACGACGTAGTCGGCCATGGCGGCGATGCGCTGTTGCGCGGTTTCGTAGCTGACCTCGGGGCCGCCGACGACGATGAGCAGGTCGGGTCGCAGCGTTTTCAGCTGCGCGACGAGTTTTGTGCTTTCTTCAATGTTCCAGATGTAGACGCCGAGGCCGAGGACTCGCGGGTTGTCCGCGAGGATCTTCTCGGCGATGTCTTCGGTCTTCTGGCCGATGATGAATTCGCGGATGGCGCTGCGTTCGCGCAGCGCGCCGAGGTTGGCGCGCAGGCAACGCAGGCCGAGCGACGCGTGCGCGTAGCGCGCGTTGAGGGTGGCAAGGACGATATCGGGCATTGCGCCAGTATGCGGGACGGCGCCGCCGGGAGCGAAATTCGACGGGGCGGGGCTTGATCGACGGTGCGGCAGAAACCCGTTCTCACCCACCATGTCCTCCCCTTCACGGGGAGGGCATGGGTGGGGATGGGTCTCGCCTCACCCCCGATACAGCGCCGAACTACAACCGCGTCCAGGCATCCTGCCAGTTCGTCCCGGTGCCGGGTCCGTAGTGATAGGCGCTGTTGATGTTGCACCAGCCGCCTTCAGGATACGGACGGCAGCGATAGCGGTTCCCGTCAGTGCCGAGCACGACGGTCTGGCCCGCGACATAGCCGCCGATGCCGTTCGGATAGACGTAGTCGTAATTGCCGCCCGACGTCGGCTTCTTGTGCGCGATCGACACGGTCGTCGCGTTCGTCGCCGCGCCGTCGCTGACGGTCAGCCGCACGATGACGGTCTGATCCTGCGCGGGCGAGGCGAGATTCAACGTCGTCTGCACGCCGCTCGTCGAACTCAGGGTTGCGCCGCTGCCGGCGGTCACGACCCACTGGTAGGTCAGCGCCTGTCCGTCGGGGTCGCTCGATCCCGCACCCGACAGCGTGACGCTGCCCGCACCGGTCACCGTCGTCGCGCTCGCGCCGATCGCGGCGACCGGCGGCTGGTTCGTGTTCGGCAGGCGGATGTCGATCTGATGATTGAGGTTCTGGCTCGTCAGCGTGTAGACGCGGTTCGCGCTCGCGCTCTGCTGCGGCACGATGCTGCCGTTGGCCAGTACGCCGATACGCGCGTTGGCGGCAGCGGCATTCACCGCGAGCGCGAAGCGGAATGGCCACTCGGTCGCGACGCCCTGGCCCGACGCGACCGTGAACGGAATCGTCTCGACGTCGTTGCCGGATGCGTTGAACAGGCGCAGCGTCACGGTCGTGCCCGCCGGCAGTGCGTTCTGCGCGGTCAGCGCGCCTTCGTCGGTCCAGGTCGCGTTCGGCGATCCGCCGAATTCCACATCAGTACAGGTATAGAACGCTTCCGTGCTGTCGGAGCGCTGCCAGACCGTGTAGATCGTGTGCTTGCCCGTGAGCTGCGGCAGCGCGCAGCGGAACTTGTAGGTGCCGTTGTCGAGCGGCACCGAGCCGAAGCGGCAGAACTCGAACAGGTCGGACCAGCGCAGCGGCTGCGTGGGCGACCAGCCGCTGCGCGTGACGTAGAAGATCCAGTCGCGGCTCGCATGCGGCGCGGTCGCGCGGAACACGAATTCGAACTTGCCGTCGGCGCCGTTCGCGACCGGCGTCGCGTACCAGTCGCTGCGCGCGAGGTCGAGTCCGCGGAAAGTGTTGTTGTTGCCGCTGCAGAGCTTGCCGTCGGGCACGACGGCCTGGTGGTTGCCGTTGGCGTTGGCCTGGTTGACGCCGGTCCAGTCATAGAACGCCTGCGTGCCGCCGGCGTCCTTCAACGCGCGGCAGGCGGGATCGCTGGGGTTCTCGGGGTTGTTGAGGAAACAGTGATAGATGCGGCTTTCCGGCACGATCATCGAGCCATGGGCCTGGCTGCGCGGCGGCGCCGAAACGGCGGACAGCGCGAGCAGCGCGAGCGAACTGCGTAGGACGAACGGATGCGACACGACGGATCTCCTCCCGATATGGATGCGCACGTCGCCGTCGCACGGCGCGTTCAGGCGCGCCGCGGGACGGCGAAGCAGAGTCGCCGTCCGGAGGTGGATGACGGCGGGATGGCGATGCACGCAAGGCGTGCGGCAAGCGCGGAAGCCGCGCGGTACGTCGTTGTCGTTATCGCTGCTGCCGGCATCGTCGATTGCGGTGCCGTCGTGCTTCAAAGGTGCGATGCCGCGCGACGATCATCGTCGCGCGCGTGTGCTCGCGCCGCAACGGCATAAGCGGCGGACGCGGCGTCATGCGTCACGGCTCGAAATCGTCGTCGAATATCGCACCGCTGCCGGCGCCGAAATCCACGTCGATACAGGTATAGAACGCCTCCGGGCTGTCCGAGCGCTGCCAGACCGAATAGATGACGCGCTTGCCGGTCGCGGCCGGCAGCGGACAGCGCAGGTAGTAGTGGCCGTCCTCGTGCAGCGGCACGTTGCCGAGCCGGCAGAACTCCTCGACATCGGCCCAGCGCAGCGGCTGCGTCGGCGACCAGCCGGGCTTGCTGACGTAGAAGATCCAGTCTCGCGTCGCATGCGGCGCGGTGCCGCGGAATGCGAATTCGAAGCTGCCGTCCGAGGCGGCGCTGATCGGCGTCGCGTGCCAGTCGGTGCGTGCCATGTCGAGCGTCGCGAACGCCGGGTTGTTGCCGCTGCAGAGTTTTCCGTCGGGAACGACGGCCTGATGATTGCCGTCGGCGTTGGCCTGGTTGATGCCCATCCAGTCGTAGACGCCGGACGTGCCGCCGTTGTCGCGGACGGCGCGGCACGCCGGGTCGGTCGGATTTTCCGGGTTGTCGAGATAGCAGTAGTAGATGCGACTGGTCGGCGTCGTCATCGTGCCGTGCGCAAGCGCTGCGCGAGGTTGAAAGCAGGCAGCCGAGACGAGCAGCGTCAGAACGCCGCCGGCGAGCGAACGAGGGATCACGCGTTTCTCCTTCCATCCACGCCGCGACACCCGCTGCGAATGCGCAGGCGGTGCGCGATCATTTCGACGAAACCCGTCCGACGGTGGATAGACAGGGAACTGCACGGCACGCAAAGCGTGCAAAAAAGGCGCAGCGGCAATCGCGGCGCGGTAGGGCTTATGGGTATTGGAATCGCGGCGTATTTTCTACGTCAGCGCGACCGCTGCCGTGATGTGTCGCGCAGAAGCGGAAGCGGGAGGCGGAAAAGAGAGGGAGAGGAATGAGAAATGAGTGAGAGCCGCGGCGCGCCCTCCCTTTTCTCACTCCTCCGTCCTGTTCCTGCCGTGGAAAAAGCGGGCCAGGGAGGAGAGGAGCGAGAACTGAGAGCGCGCGATCATGCTTCTCTCTCTTTTCTCACTCCTGCCCCCTTTTTCCTGCCCTTACGGCGTGAGGTAGCTCGAGATGCTCGAATACACATCAGCCAGGCGCGAGTAGTAGTCCGGATCGGTCGGCGCGCTGCAGTACGAGTAGCCGCCGTAGAGGCCGCCGCGCAGCTGGTAGCTGCCGGTGCCGCTGACCGTGAACAGGCCCGAGCCCGACGAGCCGCCTTCGGTCACGCCGAGCGACCACTGCACGCGATAGAACGGGCCGAGGCCGTCGATGTTGCCCGAGAGCTGCGTCACCTTGCCGAGCGAATACTTCTTCACGTCGCCGGCCGGGTGATGGATGCCTTCGATCGCCGTGTTCGTCGCGGCGATCGCGCTCGAGTTCCAGCCGGCATAGATCGCGCCCGACGGCGGCGCCGTCTTGAGTTCGAGCAGCGCCGTGTCGCGCGAGCGGTTGTTGTGGCGCAGGTACGCACCGCCGGTCAGCGTGCGCGCCGACGGGCTGACCGTCGAGCCATTGCAGGTCGTCGCCTGGTAGAACCAATAGGTCTGCAGCGTGTTCGCGACCGACTGCGTGCTGATGCAGTGGTTCGCGGTCCAGAACAGGCGCTTCTTCGGGCTGTGGCCGTTGTTGAGCAGCGTGCCCGTGCAGAGGTACGAGCTGCTGCCCTTCGTGAACACCATGCGCGCGACGGCGTTGGCCGTGCTCGTGAAGCCCGACGGCGGGCTCGTGCGGCAGACGATGTCGCGCTCGCAGTAATCGCTCTCGCCGATCTTCAGGCCGACGGCTTCGTCGGTCGACGCCGGGTTCAGGTCGAAGTGCGACAGCTGCGGAATGCGCAGGCTCAGCGCCCGCGCCTGCGAACCCGGCGCAAGCACGATTTCGATCGTCAGCGCCTGGCCGGTGACGACCGGCGACCAGTTCGCTTCGCCGACGATCAGGTCCTTGCCGGCGACTTCGAAGGTCTGGCCGTCAACGCCGCGGAAACGCAGCGTGATGTCCTGGTAGTTGATGCGCGCGCCGTTGGCCGGGGCGAGGAATTCCAGCGCGGCGCGCAGCGCGACGGCGCCGTCGGACTGGACGCGCAGCTGCGAACCGAGCGAGCCGTCGGCCAGCGACTGCCACTGCAGCTTGTCCAGTGGCATCGCCGAGGCGGCGGTTTCACGGCCGAGCGCGATTTCGAGCGGCTCGCCGTGCTTGTCCTGCAGGCGGCGGCGCTCGGCGAGCAGGCTCATCTCCTGCGCATCGGGCAGGGCGAGCGCGACGACGGTCTGCGGGTTGGCGACGGTGCGGAACACCGCGCCGCCGGTCGACGCGGCGCTCGCGGATTCCGTGGCCGGCGTCGAATCCATTTCCGGTACGCCGCGCGAATTCTGCGCCATGGCCGGCGCGATCGACACGGAAAGCAGGACGGCAACCGCCGCCGCAAGACGATGTGTGCGGATCATTAACGACATTCCTCCCGATGATGGAAGCGGATCCCCCGATACCGCGCCCTGGCGATGGCCAAAGGCCGCGTCACTTTACGGACTGCGCGGCGAGGTGCACGCCGCAACGCAGCAGATGGCGCGAGGCGGGCGCGACGGAGATCACATTCCGCGTGATCTTGCGTATGAGCATTCTGTACCGCACGCGAACGTTGCGAGGGGCGCCCGCCTGTCGACGGCGCGGCGTCTCGGGCTGATGCGGTGCCGTTGTGCAACGCGAGCGCACGGCGGGAATGCTTGATTGTCGCGCTGCGAACTTGACGTCATCGGCGCGAATGGCGTGCGCGCCAGCGGCGAGGTACGGGTGACTTGTCATCGCGGTATCGTCGCGAGGGTCTGACGCCATTTCAGAAAGCGGATCGGCGGAGGACTGCTTGATGTCGACGCGAGCTCGAGCAGGGCTTGCTCCCCGCTTATTTCATGACCGGCCGCCCGCGCTGCCGATGGAACTCGAATGGTTGGAGAATTCCTGATGCGATCGAAACCGCATACGCGAGCCGGCAGCCGTGACGGTGCGCTTCGGCACGACCAATCCGGCGGATCGCGTCGATGAGCTGGACCGACTACCCCGTCGACGATCGTGGCGTC
>CAMLLF010000273.1 GCA_946480705.1 uncultured Lysobacteraceae bacterium
AGGTCGTGCATGGTCACATGGCCGGCCAGGTCCGAGGCGAGGAACAGCACCGCGTTCGCGACGTCGTCGACGCTCGCGATCTTGTTCAGCGGAATGCCGAGCCGCCAGCTCGCCGGATCGCCCGCGATCGTGCGTCCGCGGCCTTCCTCGTCGGACCACATGCCGCGCAGCATCGGCGTGTCGGTCGATCCCGGCGAGACGAGGTTGCAGCGCACGCCATACGGCGCGAGTTCGAGCGCGGCGCAATGGCTCAGGCTGACGAGTGCGGCTTTCGACGCGCAGTAGGCCGCCATGCCCAGGCGCGGCACGCGCGCGGCGTTCGACCCGACGCAGACGATCGCACCGCCGCGCTGGCGCTTGAACACCGGCACGACCGCGCGCAGCAGGTGAAACGCGCCGCCGGCATTCGTGTCGACGCAGGCGCGCCAGTCGGCTTCGTCGAGTTCGTCGACCGCGCCGAGCCGCAGCACGCCGGCCGCGTGCACGAGCACGTCGAGCCGCGGCGCCGCATCGAACAGTCCTGCACAGACGGCCGCGACCCGGGCCGCGTCGGCGATGTCGAGTTCGATCGCCGTGCCGCCGAACGGCGCGTCGAAACGCCGGTCGAGGCCGACCACGTCGGCGCCCGCGCCGAGGAAGCGTTCGGCGATGCGCCGACCTATGCCCTGCCCTGCGCCGGTGACCCAGACCCGCTGGCCCGCGAAGTTCATGCGGCCTTGCGCGCGTCGCGCTGCGACAGCTGCGCAGCGATCAGCGACCACCAGCCGTTCAGGCTCGGTGTGCGCGCGAGCGCGTCGAAGCCGATGTCGACGCCGGCCGCCTTCCACTCGCCGGCCAGCGTCATCACGCGGATCGAATCGAGACCATAGTCGACGAGGTTCTCGTCGGCGTCGAATTCGGCCTCGGCAATGCCGGTCAGCGCGGAAAGACGCGCGCGCAGCCCGGCGAAGGTCGGCAGCGACAGGTTTTCGTCGGCCACGAGATCGCGCGTCTCGATGACGCTGCCGCAGCGCGTCGCGATGTAGTCGAGCGCGAAGCGGTGACGTTCGGCGGAAAAATCGGCGACGGCGTCGGCGACGACGAACGGCTGCACGTCGCGCATGAACGCATCGGCGGCCGTCATCATGACGCCGATGTGCGCGTAGATGCCGCAGATCACGAGCTGATCGCGACCGGCCGCGCGCAGGCGTTCTTCGAAATCCGAACGCTGGAACGCGCTGTAGCGCCACTTGGTCAGCACGACGTCGCCGGCGTCGGGCCGCAGCGCCGGCACGATCGCGGCGAGCGCGGGATCGGCGGCCGTGAGTCCCGGTCCCCACATGTCGTTGAGCAGTGCACGCTCGGCGGGCGTCTGCTCCGCCGGCTGCGCGGTGTAGAAAACCGGCACGCCATGGCGCCTGCACCAGTCGCGCACGCGCGCCGTGTTGCGTTCGACTTCGCGCACGAGCGCGCTGTCGGTGCCCCAGAAGCGCACGAAGTAGTCCTGCATGTCGTGGATCAGCAGCGCACCGCGCGCCGGATCGAAGCGCCAGTCGACGCGATTGGCCGGCAGGCTGTCGCGCGCCGGCAGTGCATAGGAAACGAGCGAGGAAATCGTCATGACGGACTCACCGGTGAAGGAAACTGGCGCCGCAGCCGCTGCTTGTCGATCTTGCCGACGGCGGTCAGCGGCAGGGCGGCGACGAACTCGACGCGGTCGGGCAGCTTGAACTCGGCGATGCCGGATTCGCGCAGGTGTTTGCGCAGGCTGATCGCGCGCAGGTCGGCGTTGCGGCTGACGACGAAGGCGCAGGTCTTCTCGCCGAGCAGCGCGTCGGGCATCGCGACGACGGCCGCGTCGACCACGGCCTCGTGGCGGCGCAGCAGGTCTTCGATCTCCTCGGCCGCGATCTTCTCGCCGCCGCGGTTGACCTGGTCCTTGACGCGCCCGACCACGCGCAGATAGCCCTGCGCGTCGCGGCGCACGAGGTCGCCCGAGCGATACCAGCCGTCGGCGTCGAACGCGCGCCGGTTGTAGGCGGGCGCGTCGAAGTAGCCGCGCAGCGTATACGGCCCGCGCGTCAGCAGCAGGCCGGCCTCGCCCTCGGCGACGTCGACATCGTCCTCGTCGACGATGCGGATCTCATCGTCAGGGCTGATGGGCCGGCCCTGCGTCGTGAACACGCGCTCGTCGTCATCGTCCAGGCGCGTGTAGTTGACGAGCCCTTCGGCCATGCCGAAGACCTGCTGCAGCCGGCAGCCGAGCGTCTCGGGCACGCGCCGCGCGAGCGACTCGCTGAAATTCGCGCCGCCGACCTGCAGCAGTCGCAGCGACGTCAGACGCGCGCGGTGCGCCGGCGCAGCGCCGAGCCACAAGGCGACGGCCGGCGGCACGAGCGCCGCCATCGTGACGCGGTGGCGTTCGATCAGGTCGAAACAGTGCAGCGGTTCCGGATGCCGCGCGAGCACGAGCGTGCCGCCGGCATGGAAGACGCCCAGCGAGCCCGGCGAACTCAGCGCGAAATTGTGCGCGCATGGCAGCGCGCCGAGATAGCGCGTCTGCGGCGTCAGCGCGCAGATCTGCGCGCTCGCGCGGATGCTGTAGTCGTAGTCGTTGTGCGTGCGCGGAATCAGCTTCGGCGTGCCCGTGCTGCCGCCGGACAATTGGAAAAAGGCAACTTCGTCGGCACGCGTCGGCGTCGGCTCGAGCGCGTCGACGTGCGCATCCAGCGCGCGCTCCAGACTCGCCTCGCCGCTGCCGCCGCGCAGGAGCACGCGCGGCGGCCGCGGCAGTTGCGCCGACAGCGCGTCGACGAAGCGGCCGTCGCCGAACAGCGCATGTCCGGCGCAGCCGATCAGAAGCGCGGGACGTACCTGCTGCGCGTACGCGGTCAGTTCGAGCCGCTGATGGCTGTACAGCGCGTTGACGGGTACGACCCCGAGCTTCAGCAGCGCGAAGAACACGGCATGGAACTCGGCGACGTTCGGCAGCTGCACGAGCGCGGTGTCGTAGCGGCGCAATCCATGCGCCTGCAAGCGCGCGGCGAGCCGCGTCGCGCGCGCATCGAGTTCCGCGTAGCTCCAGTGCCGCTCGCCGCAGATCACGGCGATCGCATCGGGGCATCGCGCGGCCCGCGTCTCCAGCGATGCCTGCAGCGGCCGGTCGATCCAGTAGCCGCGCGCGCGATAGCGCGCCGCGTCGGCAGCCGGCCACGGCGTGAACTCACGGCAGCAGCGAACCCGCGGCGATGCCGAACGCGCTGAGCATCGTGCCGAGCTTGGCCTGCGTCTCGCGCCATTCGCTGTCGGGGCACGAGGCCTCGACGATGCCGGCGCCGGCAAACAGCCGCACGAGGTCGCGCTGCACGACGCCGCAGCGGATCGTCACGACCCACTCGCCGTCGCCGTCGGCATCGCACCAGCCGACCATGCCGCTGAACAGGCCGCGTTCGAACGGTTCGATCAGATCGATGAGCTTGCGCGACAGCGCCGTCGGCGAACCGCAGACCGCCGGCGTCGGATGCAACCGGCACGCGAGATCGAGCACGGACTGCCGCGGATCGGCGAGCACGCCGTCGATCGCGGTCGACAGGTGCCACATCGCCGCGGTCGAGATCAGGCTCGGTGCCCCGGGCACGCGCAGTTCGCGGCAATGGTCCGCGAGCACCGCGCGGATCTCGTCGATGACGAGCCGATGTTCGTACAAGTCCTTGGCCGACTCGCGCAGCGTCTCGGCGACACGCCGGTCGGCATCCGGATCGGTCTGCCGCTTCGCCGAGCCGGCCAGCGGATTGGAGTGAACGTGCGCGCCGTGCTTGCGCAGCAGCAGCTCCGGACTCGCACCGATCAGCGCGGCGCCGTCCTGGAGCGGCAGGCGGAAATGAAAGCCGCTCGGATTCTGCGCAATGAGGTTCGCGAACAGCTGCGTGACGTCGACCGGCTCGGCCAGCCGCATTTCGAGGATGCGCGACAGCACCGCCTTCTTGATCGGGCTGTGCTGGAAATTCGCGATCGCCTGATTCACGCCGGCCTTGAACGTGGGCTCGTCGGGAATGCTGCGCGCGGCGACCACTTCGGCCGCGCCGGTCTGCGACGCCGCCGCCGCGGCCGCGCCGCGTTCGAAGAACGCGTATTCCTGCGGGATGTGGAGGCACGAGGGCTGAGTCAGGTCGAACGGAATCGCGCCGATCAGGATCGGCTTGCGCCCGTCGGCGCGCGGAACGGCCAGCGCCGCTTCGACGTCGCGCCGGAACGCGTCGGTGTCGCGGCCGGCGCGCGCCGGCGCCGTGATCTGCGCGGCGATGCCGCGCGCGCGCACCGAGCGGTGCGGCGACAGGAACAGAAAGCCGGCGTCGGACGCGGATGACGCCGCGCCCGCAGGCTGCGGGTTCATGAGTGATTCCTCGATTAAATGATAATGCGAATTATTCGCATCCCGTTGTACACTAGTGTGAGAAGCCGCCGCCGTCAATGGGCGCGTCTCCCGTCCGAACACACTTCCCTGTTGCCATCGCCATGTCCTTGCGATCCGTTCTGCACAATTCCCGTATTCCGCATCGCGGCGCTGCGTGCCTGCTGGCGGCCGCAGTCCTGCTTTCCGCCTGCACGCCGTCGACCGATCCGCCGTCGACCGCGTCGCACGCCGTCGTCACGCAGACCTCCGGCGCCGGCTGGCCGCGCACGATCGACACGCCGCGCGGCGCACTTACGCTGGCACGCGCACCGCAGCGCATCGTCTCGACGAGCGTCACGCTGACCGGCACGCTGCTGACGATCGACGCGCCGGTCGTCGCGAGCGGCGCGACGCGCGCGAACAGCAGCGTCAGCGACACGCAGGGTTTCTTCCGGCAATGGGGCGACGTCGCGCAGGCGCGCGGCGTGACGCCGCTCTATCAGGGCGAAGCCGACGCCGAGGCGATCGTCGCGGCGGAACCCGACCTCGTCGTCATCGCCGGCACCGGCGGCGATTCCGCGCTGAAGCTCTACGACCAGCTCGCGCAGGTCGCGCCGGTGCTCGTGGTCAACTACGACGACAAGAGCTGGCAGGAACTTGCCGTGCTGCTCGGCCGCGCGACCGGGCGCGATGCGCAGGCCGCGAAGGCCATCGACACCTTCGCGGCCGACGTCGCGCGCACGCGCGCCGCGCTCGCGCTGCCGCCGCAGCCGGTGACCGCACTGGCCTATTACGAGGCCGACTCCGGCGCGAATCTCTGGACGAGCGAGTCGGCGCAGGGACGCCTGCTCGCCGATCTCGGCTTCACGCTCGCGCCGATTCCCGACGGCGTGCGCGGCGATTTCAGCATGGGCCGACGCAAGGACATCGTGCAGTTGTCCGGCGAGACGTTTCCGCAGGGACTCACCGGCGCGACCTTGCTGCTGTTCTCGGCCGACGACGCCGACACGGCGCGACTGCGCGCGAATCCGTTTCTTGCCGCGAATGCAGCGGTGCAGGCCGGCCGCGTGCATGCGCTCGGCACGGACACGTTCCGGCTCGACTACTACAGCTCGCGGCACCTGCTGGCGCGATTGCGCGAACGCTTTCATTGAGGCCGGACTACGAACCCGCGCCCTGCTGCAGCGGCGCGTGGTCCGGGGTTCCGATGTCGAGCGCGCGCAACTGACGCGAGGCGATGCCGAGTGCCGCGGCGAGCGCCGCGGCGGCGAGCCCGAACGCGCCAACCGCGAACGCCGGCGCGAACGCACGCGCGAGCACGCCGATGCCGAGCGCGCCGGCGGAATCGCCGACGACGTCCTGCGCGCTCCAGAGACTGTTGACGCGACCCAGCAGTTCGTCGGGCGTATGCCGCTGCACGAGCACGAACTGCAGCAGCGACGCGATCGATCCGACATAGCCGAGCAGCACGAGCGCGACCAGTGCCGGCGCGATGTGCGTGACAAATCCAAGTGCGGCGATCAGCAGCGCCGCCGCGACGACGCAGGCAATCAGCACCAGACCCGGGCGGCGCAGTCCGCCGACCCAGCCGCTCGTGACCGCTCCGATCAACG
>CAMLLF010000274.1 GCA_946480705.1 uncultured Lysobacteraceae bacterium
GAACCTGTACGCGCGCGTGATGGCGCGAAATTTCGTCGCCGGGCAGGCTGATGTCGCAGTCCTGCTGCCTACCGATCGTCATCGTGCCGACGAGCGCATAGGTCTTGCCGAACGTCGAGCCGGACACGCCGCGCAACATGTACTTCGGCAGCGCCTGGCGGATGCGCGTGCGGCCGTCGTTGTCGTCGCTGGACACGGGCTTCGCCGGCGCCGGCGCAGGTTTTTCCGGAGCAGCGAGCACCTGGCAGCCGACTTTCGCGAACAGCAGCAGGTCGCCGGGCTTGAGCGCCGTATCGGAAGTGACCTGTCGACCGTTCAGCACGACGACGTTGCGCGGGTCGGGCACGCGCACGAGCGCCTGCCCATTGCGCAAATGCACCTCCGCATGCCGCAGCGCGATACCCGGCGCCGCGAGAACGACGAGACACTCGGCCGCCGTACCGATCGCCGTTATGCCTTCGCCGAGATTGACGGGTTCGTGCTCTCCGTTCGGAAAAATCAGCTTCATTCGATCCAGCCCCTTGATCGTAGTCGTTTGGCGCGCCGTTCCCGGGGCACGCTATCGCCGACAGCTTAGGCGCCGCCTGCGACACCGCGCAAGCGACGCAACATTTCGGCAAAACGCCGCGGTTGCGGCGTTTGCCGAGATCGCAGGGAACGCCGCCCCTGCTGCGCTCCCCGTTGCATCCCGTCGCTCAGTGTCGCCGGAACGCGTGAAATTCGTGCATCAGGGCTTCTGGTCGATCTCGCGCACGACGCGAAGGCCGAGGCTATTGAGCCCGACATCGGCGCCGACGCTCTCGTTCGCGTCGACACCTTCCTTGTCCGGCGGCGACAGCCAGCTGCGCCCGCGCGCGCGGCGCTCGGCGGTCCACTCGCGCGCGTTTCCGTCAATGTCGTAGACGCCTGCGCGGCTCGCACCGAAACGGCCGACCGGCGCGGTTCCCGCAAAGCCGTCGTCGCAAGATGCGCCGGCGCGCGTATCGAACGCCTTGTTGAAGGCCTGATCGGCGAGATTGGCCTCGCCGCAGCTGGCCTTGGCCTCGCGCGCGAGGCTGTCGAACTCGGCCGACGTCATCAGGCGATAGGTCTTCCCGGTGCGCTGCGACAGCCAGCGCACGTAGCCCTGCGCCTGATCAAAGCTCAGGCAGACCACCGGATGCGAATCGTCCTGCTCGATGTCCGGATTCTGCCAGCCGCGCTTCTTCGAACTGCGGAACACCGATTCGCGGTCGCGGCACGAAACTTCCTTGGACGCGCCCGCGCCGCCCGCGCCCCAGTAGCGGCGGAATTCGCCGCGCGTCAGCTCATAGCGGCCCGCCGCGATGCGCGCACCCGGCAGCACCACGAGTTCGGGGCCAGGTGCGCCGTCGTCGAGCCGGTCGCGGAACACGAAGCCCGCGCTGCCGATCGCCGGCAGCTTGCGCAAACCTTCCTGTGCCGCCGCGTTGGCCGGATCGATCAGCAGCGCCTTGTCGTAGGCGGCCTTGGCCGCGTTCTTGTCCCAGGCAGCGGCGGAGCGGCGGCCGTCTTCGAGCAGCGGACCGACGAGGTTGGTGCGCCGCTGGCGGATTTCGTCGACGACGACCTTGCCTTCGGCCGGCACGATCGCCGCGAGCTCGATCGCCTTGTCGAAATTCGACTTCATGCCGGACCAGTCGCTGAGCGACTGCGCCTTGTTGCCGAGCGTCACATAGGCCTTGGCCGTATCGACGAGCCCCTGCTTCGCGCTCTTGTCGCGTCCGTCGATGCGCAACGCGAGCTTGAATCGGTCGACGGCATTCTGATTCGGCGGCGACGAATAGCGCTGCGCAGCCAGGTCGCCGCGTCCCAGCCGAACGAGCTTCTGCACCGGGTCCTCGACGGTCGGCAGATCGGCGGGATTGCCCGGCGTGCCGTCATCCATCAGCAGCGGCGACGGACCGGCCATGGCGGGCTCGCCGACGGCCGACGCGTCGGCCGGAACCGAACTCGCATCGATCGACGCAACCGCCAGCGGATCGGCAACCGGTTCGGTCGATGCCGGTTCGCCCGACGCGGGCGTTGCCGGCAATTCCGTCGCAACGTCAGTCGGCGGCGGAGTCGCGGCGGCCGGCGCCGGGTCCGTGGGGGGAGGCGTCGGCGTGGCGGCGACCGGTGTCGGTGCCGACGTCGGTGCCGGGGTCGTCGGCGCGGTCACGGCGGCGGTCGCCGGAGCGACCGGTGCCGGTGAACGCGACGAAAACCAGACCCAGCCGCCGAGCGCCGCGGCACCGACGACGCCGATGCCGGCGACGGCGAGCCAGATGCCGCCGCCGCGACGCGCTTCACCGGACGAGTCGGCGCGCGGCTTCGGCGCTGCCGCCGGCGCGCTGCGCGCGGGCGGTGCCGGTTTCGCCGGAGCCGGCTTGGCCGCTTCCGGCCGCGGCGCCGCAACCGTCGGCGGCACCGGCTTGGGGGGCGCCGGTTCGGCGCTGCGCGCACCGGCGTCGCTGCCGTTCTTCGCGCGCTGCGGCACGGGTACCGTGTCGAGCGCCGCGAGCAGCTGGTCGGCATTGACGTAGCGATCCTTCGGATCCTTCGCGAGACAGCGGTCGATCAGTTCCTGCCAATGCGCCTGCGATGCAGGCAGGCGCGGAATCGCTTCGAAGACGTGCGCATACGCGACCGCAAATCCGTCGGCGCCGTCGTAGGGCGGTTTTCCGGTCAACCCGTACCAGGCCAGCACGCCGAGGCTGTAAAGGTCGGAACGCGTGTCGATGTCGCCGCCGCGCGCCTGCTCGGGACTCATGTAGTGGCTCGTGCCGACCGAGAATCCCGTGCTCGTGATCCGGGTCGACTGGCTCGCGGCCAGCGCGATGCCGAAATCGGTCAGCACCGGGTTGTCGGCGGAATCGAACAGGATGTTGCCCGGCGCGACGTCGCGATGCACGTAGCCGCGCTCGTGCGCATAGGCCAGCGCCTTTGCAACGCCGGTCAGCACACGCTTGAGCTCGGTTTCGTCGAGTCCGCGCTGCACGCGCGCGACGAAATCGCCGCCCGGCAGGTATTGCATCGAGAAATAGTGCAGCTGGTTCGGCGTCACGCCGACATCGAACACCTGGACGATATTGGCGTGCGCAAGCGACGCAAGAGTGCGCGCCTCCTGCAGGAAACGCCGCGTGAAGGTCGGATCGGCGGCGAGCGCGGGCGACATCACCTTGAGCGCGACCTGGCGCTCCAGCGACGTCTGCACCGCAAGATGGACGCTGGCCATGCCGCCCTGGCCGATCTCGCGTTTGATCTGGTAACCGGGTATTTCGATCACGGCCTTCGCACTCCCCTGTACTTGGCGAATCCAGCTGCGGCGGTATTGTAAGGACTGTAACTGCGACGTGGACGTGTCGTGCTCCGCATCACCACCGTGCCCGCGTCGCCGAAACCGTTGAGATTCACCGCAACCGGCACCACACTCGGCCGATGATCGAAGCCATGCTGCTGTTGATGATCCTCGGTGCCGCCGCACTGGTCTGGCAGTCGGCGCTGCGCGCGCGCGACCGCGCCGTCCGCGCGAGCCGCGAACTCTGCGGCCGCGCCGGCGTCCAGTTGCTGGACCAGTCCGTCAGCCTGCGCCGCATTGCCCTCGTACGGCAGCGCTCCGGCGGTTTCGCGCTGCGCCGGCACTACAGTTTCGACGTGAGCACCGACGGCACGAACCGCCACCCGGGCAGCCTGCAGTTCGACGGCGCCCGACTCGAGAATTTCAGCCTGCCGCTGCGCCCCGACGATGTGGCGCTCGCGGGGGTCGCCCGGCTGGAATGAACGTCGCGCGCATGGCGAAGCGCACACGAACGCAGATCGATATCGAACCGCCGATCACTTGATGACGCGCAGATGGCTGCCTTTCTTGGCGCCCGGCGTTTCGGTATCGCCGTTGCCGCTGGCCGGCGGCGGCGCCTGCGGGGCATCGTCGGCCGGAAACATCATGCCCTGCCCGTTCTCCTGGGCGTAGATCGCGAGCACGGCGCCGAGCGGCACTTCCACACGATGACTGACGCCGCCGAAACGCGCGTTGAAACGAATCCAGTCCTTTCCGATCTCGAGTCCCGCGACCGCGCGCGGCGCGATGTTCAGTACGACGCGCCCGTCCTTGGCCGCTTGCGGCGGTACGAGCACGCCCGGCCAGGCGGCATCGACGAGCAGGTACGGCGTCAGATTGTTGTCGCTGATCCATTCGTGGATCGCGCGGACGAGATACGGTCGGTTGGAGGTCATGCCGGCGGTGCCGGCGTCATTGTCAGTCACGCAACAATTTCTCGTCTGGAGTCAGGCTTCGGGTAAAGCCCGGATTGCGGAAGATGCGTTCGCCGTACTCGATGATGGGCTGCGCTTCGCGCGGCAGGCTGACGCCGAGCGCCTGAAGCCGCCAGATCAGCGGCGACAGCGCGCAGTCGGCCAGACTCATTTCCGGATTCAGGAAGAACTTCGCAGCCTTGAACAACGGCAGCGCGCCGATCAATGCCTCGCGCAGCTTCTTGCGCGCCGACTCCGAATTCTTGCCGCTGCCGGAACACTGCTCGGCCAGCGGCAGCCAGTCGCGCTCCATGCGCACGATCGCCAGACGCAGCCGAGCCCGCGACAGCGGGTCGATCGGCATCAACGGCGGATGCGGATAGCGTTCGTCGAGATATTCGGCAACGACCGATGTTTCGTACAGCACGAGATCGCGATCGACCAGCGTGGGGACGCTTTGCGTCGGATTCAGGTCGATCAGGTCCTCCGGCGGTTTGGCCGGGTCGACCAGAACCAGATCGTAAGTGACGCCCTTGGCTGCGAGGATCAGGCGGACGCGATGGCACTGGACGCAATCACGGGCCGAATACAGCGTGAGAATCGTGCGCGAACGGGTACTCAAGGCCATGCCTCTCCCCTGACACGGTGCGGCGACCGTCCCCGGTCGCCTGCGCCGAATCTACTACGCGCCCAGGGATTCGCCTAGACGCCGGGGAACGGCCGGCGCGACGGGGGTTCCCGCCGCGCCGCGCGCATCAGTGCACGTCCTTCCAGTATTCCTTCTTGAGCAGCCAGGCCAGGAACGTGAAGAACGCGAGATACAGGACGACCCAGGCACCGAGCTTCTGGCGCTTCAGCGCCGCGGGCTCGGCCGCGTACTGCAGGAACGAGGTCAGGTCGCGCACGGTTTCGTCGAACTGCTGCGCGGTCTGCGTACCGGGCTGCACGAGTTCGAGACCCTCGATGTGCGCGTCGCCGCCTTCCTTCGCGTGGCCCATCTTCGCGTGCTGGAGGCCCTGCATTTCCCAGAGCACGTTCGGCATCGACGCGCCCGGGAACAGGCTGTTGTTCCAGCCCAGCGGACGCGAGTGGTCGACGTAGAACGACTTCAGGTAGGTGTAGATCCAGTCCGGGCCCTTCGAACGGCCTTCGAGCGAGAGATCCGGCGGCGCCTTGCCGAACCATACCGCCGCATCGGCGGCCGGCATCGACGAGACGATCGTGTCGCCGAACTTTGCGCCGGTGAAGTTCAGGTTGTTCATGACCTGCTCTTCGGTCAGGCCGAGATCCTCGGACAGGCGCGAATAGCGCACGAACTGCAGCGAGTGGCAGCCGACGCAGTAATTCATGAACAGCTTGGCGCCGCGCTGCACCGAGGCGATGTTGTCGGGGCGCGTATTGGCGTGCTGCAGCGCGCCGCCGCTGCTGGCGACAGCGGCGGGCGCGATCGAAACCAACGCAACGGCCAGCGTCAGACCGACCTTGGTCATGGCGTTCTTAATCATGCGCGGGCACCCGGTCCGGAACAGGCTTGGTGGAATCGATCTTCGTCCATAGCGGCATGGTGATGAAGAACGCGAAATAGAGGAACGTCAGCACACGGCCGATGATGGTCTCGGTCGGATCCGTGCCGGGGCCGGCGCCGATCTTGCCGAGCCAGATGAAGGACAGCGCGAACACGCCGAAAGCGACCTTCGAGATCCAGCCGCGGTAGCGGATCGACTTGAC
>CAMLLF010000275.1 GCA_946480705.1 uncultured Lysobacteraceae bacterium
ATCGCGCGCGCGCGCTCCTGCGACAGCTCCCAGTTCGACGGGAAGCGCACGCTGCGGATCGGCCGGTCGTCGGTATGGCCGCTGACGAGCACGCGGCCCCTCACTTCGCCGATCGCCGCCGCGATGCGGTCGACGATGTCGCGGAACTGCGGCCGCATCGTCGCGCTGCCGGATTCGAACAGGCCGTCGCCGCGGATCGTCACGGTACTCTGCTCGGAGGTTTCGCGGACCGACACGAGCCCTTCGCGGATTTCCTTTTCGAGGAACTTCGAGAAGCGCAGCGGCGGCGGCGCGTCGCGCACGACCGGCGGCGGCGTCGGCAGCTTCAGGCTGCTGATCGCGATGAAGCTCTTGTCCGACCGCGCCGCGAGCCAGAACGCGAGCAGCATGTAGAAGCCGACGCCGAGCAGCACCGCGACGATCGCGGTCACCCAGACCGGGATCATGCCCCAGATTTTCGGCAGCTCGGCCGCATGGCCCTGCCAGTGGATCGACAGCGGGCGGTCGGGCACGCCGCGCGATGTCTTGATGATGTCGGCGAGCCGGCGCTTGAGGTTTTCGAGCTGGCTCTGGCCGTTGGAGACGATGCGATAGCGCCCCTCGAAGCCCAGCGCGATGCAGTAGTACATCAGCTCCAGCACGTCGATGTACTGCGCCGGCGTCTGTGCGAGCTTGGCGAGCAGCTGGTAGAACTTCTCGCCGCCCCAGGTCTCGTTGTGGAAAGTGACCAGGAGTGAATTCTTGGACCAGGCGCCCGAGCCGCCCCAGGGCGTCTGCGCCGCGGCTTCGTCGAGCACGGTGCACAGGCAGTAGCGCGCCGCGACGATGTGCTCGGCCGGAATGCCCTGCGCCTTGGCCGCCGAATCGAAGCGGCGGATCTCGTCGGCCAGGTAGTTGCGCAGCTTCTCCGGATCGGCGTTGTGCACCAGCGTGCGGATCTGGTAGACGAGATTGAGGATCGGATTGGCCAGCGCGATCAGCGGCGAGTTGCCGGACGGAATCTCCGGCTCGTGCGACTGCCACGCCGGCTGCGCGCCGGCCGACAGCGGCGCCGCGGCGCCGCCGGGGCTCGGCATCACGAACGTGCGATTGTTGCCGGCGTTGAACGAAGGGTTGGACATGGTCGGTTCTGTCAGGGGTTCAGTACCAGCCGGATGTCAGCGCGGCGCGTGGCGAGCGCGCCGCCTGCGGGCGCCGCTCAGCGGCGCACCGCCCAGCATTCGAGTTCGAGGTCGGGAAATTCGCCGGCGACGTGGAGCGCCAGAGTGCCCGTGTTCTGCAGCTGTTTCCACAAGTCTGCCGAAGTATCCATTTCGAAGTAGTGATAGCCGGCGTGATACGGGATCTGGCGCGGTGCGACCGGCAGCAGGCGCAGGCCGACGCCGGGCAAGTGCAGGTTCACGAGATCGCGGATCTTGTCGGCCGGCCCGATCTTGACCTGGGTAGGGAAGTTCGACCGCAGCGTTTCCGGCGGCGTGGCCGCATGCACGGCGAGGATGAACTGCGCGTTGCGCAGCAATTCCGTGTCGCTGACATGGCCGACGCGCACGCCGTAGTTGCGGATCTGCAGGTCGATCTGCACGGCGTTCTGTTCGAGCACGCTCGACAGGCCGCGGCGCAGCAGGAACATCAGCGGCATGATGCAGCCGTAGAGATCGTCGTGGTCGTAGTGCGGCCACGTCGTCGGCCGGCGCGAGGCTTCCATGAAGGTCGCGAGTTCGCCCGCGATCTGCACCAGCGACGCATAGAAGCGCTCCGGGTGCAGCACCGACGGATTGATCAGGTGCGCGATCAGCGGCTGGTAGCGGTTGAGCATCTGCAGCAGCAGGAACTCGCCGACTTCCGACACGCCGCCGCGGCCCGGCTGGCTCAGACGGTCGGCCAGCACGTCGGCGCGCTGATTCACGAGGCCGTGGAGTTCGTTGAGCAGCGACAGCAGGTAGGCGAACGCCGAGCAGGACACGACTGGCGGGATATATTCGCTGTCGAGCAGCAGCTGCCGGTCGCTGCGGCATTCGACGACGCGCGCGACGCCGACGCCGAGCCAGCCGTCGGCCAGATCCTTTTCGAGCACGAGGCGCAGGCGCGGCGTGCCGAGCTGCAGGTCGGCCGGTTCGCCGGCGATCGAGTTCTCGTCGCGCACGACGGAATCGCTGACCGTGTAGCGCGCGAGCGAGGCCGGATGGTCCTCGAACACGACGTGCTCGGTGCCGGGCCGCTTCAGCGGCAGCGCGAGATAGACCGTCTGGTTGACGACGCCTTCGTTGAAATGCAGCGGCTCGGGAGCGGCGCTCTGCACCGGAAACGCGAACGAGGTGCCGTCGGGCAGCAGGCCGACCGCGTTCTGGATCGCGAGCTTGCCGACCGCAAGCGCGGCGACGTCCAGGCGCAGCTCGCGAAAACCCCAGAAAAACGGCTCGGCCGCAAGGCTGCGCTGGTGCGCATGGAATTCGAGATAGCGTTCCTGCTGCTGGAAATGCTGCGGGCGCAGGAACATGCCCTCGGCCCAGACGACTTTCTTGTATGGATCCATCTCACCTTCCCTGGCTGGCAGTGCGGCGTCGGCTCATGGCGATCACTTCTTCTTCAGCGGCGGGCCTTCCAGCGTCACCTTGCGTTCCTGCAGGTTCACCTTGTACTCGACCGTCGGCTTGCCGCTCTTGAGGAACTCGGGAAGCTTGATCCACTTCTTGCGCTGCGGCGGCAGGTCGAGCGCGGCGCGCCAGACGCTGTTCTCCATGTCGCGGAAGCCGACCATCACGCCGATCGCATCCTCGTCGGCGTCGAACGTATAGCTTTTCTTGACCGTCGCGCCGGGTTGTACCGGGAACGGATCTTTCAAGACGACCACGCCGTCGAGATCCCCCTTGGTTTCGTCGGCCAGCGTGAAATAGTCGGCGGTCATGAACGGCGCGGCGCGCTTGAGCTTCAGCACCGTGACGACGGCCGGCGACGGGCGCAGGTTGATGTCGGGATTGAGCTTGCTGTCGGCGGTCACGACGACTTCGACCGTGACCGGATTGCGCTTCTTCGGCGCCGACGAACAGGCGCCGAGCGCGCCCAGGAGCAGCAGGCAGCAGAGCAGTCCGGCGAGGCGGACGAGCGCGCTCGCAGACAGGGGTGTGGAGGACGACGCAGGCGAGCGGTTGGCAGTCATGGCGTTGGCGGCACTGGTGGGTTTGAGGGCGGCGGACGAGTCGGGGGAGCTTGTCCGTCGGGCGAAACGCGGTGATGACAACGGCGAAACGAAAGCGTCGGCGACCACAGTCGCAGACGCTCAGACCGGATCGGGGCTCGCCTCGGCGACGAGGTTCGCGACGCTGGTCTGGTCGGGCCACGGCATCGTGATCTCGTTCGGGCGACCGACCCAGACCGCGAGCGCGCTGTAATTGTCCTGCAGCGGCGTGCCGCGCAACTGGATCAGCTGCTCCATCTGCAGCAGCCATTCCTCGGCCGAATCCGCGCGCGTGAGGTGCTCGACCATTTCCGCCTCGAGCACGACTTCCCAGAAGCCGTCCGTGCAGAGCAGGAACGCATCGCCGTCGTCGACGTCGAACGCGGTCTCGAGCGCCGCCGGCGGCACGCCGTCGCCCATGCCGAGCGCGGCGAACAGCAGGTTGCGCTTGGCGTGGTTGCGGATCTCGCTTTCGCTGATGACGCCCGCGTCGACGAAGGTCTGCACGACGCTGTGGTCCTTCGTGAGCTGGCGGCAGCTGCGCTTGCGGAACAGGTACAGGCGCGTGTCGCCGAGATTCGACCATTGCGCCTTCTGCGCCGGACCGTCGAAGAACAGCGCGGCGACCGTCGCGCTCATCTTGCGCAGGCCGCCCGCCAGCTGCTGCCCGTAGCGGATCGCGACGTCGGTCTGCGTGATGATGCGTTCGATGTTCTGCTGCGTGAGGTCGGGCGAATGCGAATACGCCGACAGCACCGTGCGGACGGCCGTTTCCGAGGCGACGTCGCCGCCGCCGTGGCCACCGGCGCCGTCGCAGACGATGAAGCACGCACCTCCGTCGGAGGTCCAGTAGCCGCAGGCGTCTTCGTTGTACTCGCGGCCGCCCTGGCCCGACAGGGTCGCGAATTCGATGCGGACACCGCTGCCAGCGACATAGGTATTCACCGGCTCTTCCCCGTATTGATGCGGTCGATCTCTTGCTCGTAGGCGCGCGCGAACGCGCGCTGGAACAGGTTCTCGAACTCCTCGCGCGCTTCGCCGACCATTTCCTGATAGCCGCTCTCGTACAGGTCCCACAGCCGCGCCTTGTGCTTGGCCGGCATCACCGTTTCCAGACCGCTTTTTTCGCCGGCACGCGCGAGAAAGCGTTCCGGACCGAGCATCGCGGCGACGTCGTACATCGCCGCGCGCGACCCCGCGAGCAGGCCCACCTGGTGCGCCGACAGATCGTCGAACGCATCGTCGATCGCGCGCAGCGGCGGCATGAAGCCCGGCGAGCCGCGGCCGAGCAGCTGCGTCAGCGCCGCGGCGCCGTCCGGCGCGAATTTCAGTGGATTGTTGCCGTCGGTCGCGATGATCGTCACGTTCGCGCGCATCTCGTGCTTCGTCGACGAGCGGCCGTGCATCAGACGGATCGTGCCGGCCGTCATCGCCGCGACGATGCGGCCGAGCATCTCCATCGCCTGCGGCGTGAATTCGCTGATGTGGTTGATGTCGATGCCGCAGCCGCGCGCGAATGCGGCGCGCAGGATCGCCGCGGCGTCCTGATCGACCGATGTCACTGCGACCGGCGCGGCGGCGACGGCCGGCGCAGCGCTCGGCATCGGCACCGGCGCGGGCGTCGGCGCTGCGGCGCGCGGCGCGATAGCGGCCGGAGTCGGAGTCGAAGCGACGGGCGGTGCCGGCGGCATGGCGGCCGGCGGCGGAATCGGTGCGCTGCGCGCCGCGGCCTGCGCAGGCGGCATCGGTGCCGCCGGTATCGGTGCGGCCGGCATCGTCATGCCGGGCTGCGCGACGTCGCCGAGCACGAGGTCGTCGAAGCGCGTGATCGCCGTCGTCGGATCGAGCGGCGGTCCCGAGCCGAGCAGGTCGGCCATCATGCGTTCGGCCGCGCTCGTCGGTCCGCTGGGTGCCGGCGCCGCGACCGGCGGCGGCATCGGCGGCGGCATCGCGACGGACGGCTGGATCGGCGTGCCGTCTTCCGACAGCGCGGCCGGCAGCACGAACAGCGAATCGATTTCCAGGCCGTGATCGAGCGACACGCTCGCGCTGGTCTCGACGCGGCCGACATCGAGCATCTCGAGCGGGTCGAGCGGATTCTTGTTGAGTTCGAGCACCCGCTGGCGCTGGCGCGCTTCCTCCATCGGCTCGGCGAGCACATCGCTGCCGAGCGCCTGCAGTTCGGAGAACACCTCGCGCACCGCGGCCTTTTCGCTGAGATCCTCGATCGACACGTCGCTCGCCGGAATGCCGAAAGCGGAGGCGGGCGCCGGCGGCGTCGGCGGCGAGAACACGTCGAAATCGTCGGGGATCATCTGCACCGGCTTGGGCCGCGTCGCCATCGGCGCCGCGGGCGGAACCGGCGCGGGGCGCGGCGCGGCGGGCTTCGCCGCGGACGATGGCGGTGGAATCGTATACGATGCGGCAGATGGCGCCGAGGCCGGGGTAACCGGTGTCGGCGATGCGGCGACCGGCGCAGCAGACACAGCGGTCTCGATCGGAGCAAACGTGTCGACCGGAGCAATCGGTGCAACGGCACGCGCCGGCGCGGGCGCAGAAGCGGGCAGCGTCGCGGGCCGCAGGCCCAGCACATAGCGGCCGACGAGCAGCTGATCCGACGGGCTCATCGTGCAGCTGCGGCCTGGTGCGAGTTCGTTGCCGTTGATGAAGAGCGAGCTGCTGCTGCTCAGGTTGCTGATGTCGACGGTGCCGGCGGGGCCCATGCTCAGGCGTGCCTGGTGGCGCGAGATCAGACGTTCCGGGTCATTCAGCGGCAGGTCGTT